>NZ_JBMNDO010000005.1:0-130973 GCF_052542855.1 Streptomyces sp. SAS_281 | reverse complement strand
CGGCCCGGTCCGGCGCCACAGCCATGTCCGGAGCCGTCCCACCCAGGAGACCCGCCACCGTGCCCGAGGGACACACGATCCACCGCCTCGCCGACGACCACCGCGAGCGCTTCGCCGGCCGGCCGGTACGGGTGAGCAGCCCGCAGGGGAAGTTCGCGGACAGCGCCGCCCTGCTCGACGGCCGGGTCCTCGGCACGGCCGACGCGCACGGCAAGCACCTCTTCCTCGGCTTCCCGGACACCGGCTGGGTCCACATCCACCTCGGCCTCTTCGGCAAGCTGAACTTCGGTACGGCGCCGGCCCCGCCGCCCACCGACACCGTCCGGCTGCGCCTGGTCAACGACGCGCACCACGCGGACCTGCGCGGCCCCACCACCTGCGCCCTGATCACGGACGCCGAGAAGCGCGCGATACACGACCGCCTCGGCCCCGACCCGCTGCGCGACGGCGAGGACGGCGAACGCGCCTGGCAGCGGATCTCCCGCAGCCGGATGACCGTCGCCGCCCTGCTGATGGACCAGAAGGTCATCGCGGGCGTCGGCAACGTCTACCGCGCCGAGGTGCTGTTCCGGCACGGCATCGACCCGTACCGGGCGGGCAAGGACCTCACCCGGCGCGAGTGGGACGCGGTCTGGGCGGACCTGCGCGCGCTGATGCGCGAGGGCGTACGGAACAACCGGATCGACACCGTCCGCCCCGAGCACCTGCCCGAGGCGATGGGCCGCCCGCCCCGCGTGGACGACCACGGCGGCGAGGTCTACGTCTACCGGCGCGCCCGCCAGGGCTGCCACATCTGCGGCACCGAGATCCGCACCGCCGACCTGGCCGCCCGCAACCTCTTCTGGTGCCCCGGCTGCCAGTCCGCGTAACCCGCACGTACTACCCATGAGTACGGCACCGGTCGGGCCGATTTCGAACACATTGTCACGGGGTCCCCCTGCACCGGAGGGCGCCGGGTGGATAAGGTCCCCGCAATGGCCCGACGCGCAGGAGCAGAGACGTACCCGGCCCGATGGCGGAAATCGGCGCACCGGGTCTACACCACGCTGCGCCGGTCCGGGGTCGACTACTTCCGGGGCGACGGCTCCGACTGGATCGCCCTGGCCGGCCTCTTCCTCGTCATCCCCGTCATCACCTGCCTCACCCTGGTCGACCCGGTCTGGTGCGCGCCCACCATGCTCGTCCTGCCGATCGTCGCGGGCGGCCTGCTGCTGCGCCCCGCCAGCCTCCTCGGCCTGTACGCGGCGGCGGCCGTCGCCCTCATCGTGGAGTCGATCCGGCTCGGTCCCTACGAGGACGGCCCGGCCGGGGTCACCCCCGGCACCGTGCTCACCGTCGCCGCCTGCGGATTCTTCGGGCTGGTCCTCGCCCAGTTCCGCGCCCGGGTCGGGGTGCCCTGGCGGCGCGGCGGCACCATGCTCTTCGACCTGCGCGAACGCATCCGCGTCCAGAGTTCGCTGCCCCGCCTCCCGCAGGGCTGGCACCGCGAGATGTCGCTCCGCCCGGCCGGCGGGCAGTCCTTCTCCGGCGACTTCGTCGTCGCGGCGCGCACCCATGGCGGCCGCACCCTGGAGGCCGTCCTGACCGACGTCTCCGGCAAGGGCATGGACGCCGGTTCCCGCGCCCTGCTGCTGTCCGGAGCCTTCGGCGGGCTCCTCGGCTCGCTGCCCCCGCACGGCTTCCTGCCCGCCGCCAACGGCTACCTGCTGCGCCAGGACTGGGACGAGGGCTTCGCCACCTCGATCCACCTGGTCCTCGACCTGGAGACCGGCGACTACGAACTCCTGTCTGCGGGCCACCCGCCGGCCCTCCAGCTCCACGCCGGCAGCGGCCAGTGGGAGGAGAAGGCGGCGGAGGGCCCGCTGCTCGGGGTGTACGACGGCGCCGAGTTCGACCCGGTCAAGGGCCATCTCGCCCCCGGTGACGTGCTGATGCTGTTCACCGACGGACTGGTGGAGGCGTCCGACCGGGACATCGCGGAGGGCATCGACCGGCTCACCGGCGAGGCCGACCGCTATGTCAGCACCGGCTTCGAGGGCGCGGCCTGGCACCTGATCGAGGCGTGCGCCAAGGACGTCAACGACGACCGGGCGCTGCTGCTCCTGTCACGGAAGTCCTGAACTCACGGACGTCCTGAACTCACGGACGTCCTGAACTCACGGACGTCCTGACCCGGCCCCGACCGGATCGGGCTCGCGGAGCGCCGGTTCCGGTCGGCCCGGCAGAAGGCGGGCCAGCCAGTGCGAGCGCCCGGCGGCCAGCGGGGCCAGTACGGCGAGGACGAGCACGTAGCCCGCGATGAACGGGGAGAGCCGTTCGTCGAGGCCGGCACCCGCCGCCATCGTGGCGAGGATCAGGGCGAACTCGCCGCGCGCCACCAGGGTGGTCGAGATGTTCGCGGTGGCCTGCGGGCCGAAGCGGTACACCCGGGCGGCGGCGATCCCGGCGCACACGTTCATCGCGAGGGTGACCGCGACGGCCGCCAGCACCGGCCAGAGCACGGTGGGCAGGTCGCCCGGGTCGATGGAGAGGCCGAAGGCGAAGAAGAAGATCGCGCCGAACGCGTCGCGCAGCGGGTGCACCAGCTTGAGGATGCGCTCGCCCGACGACGTGCTGCCGAGCATCAGCCCGACCATGAAGGCGCCGATCGCGTCCGCGACGCCGAACCACTCCGAGATCCCGGCCACCAGGACGGCGGCGCCGAGGAACGAGATCACCAGGAGCTCGTCGTCCCTGGTCCCGATCAGCTTGCCGACGACCCGGGTGCCGAACCGGGCGGCCAGGGCGAGCAGCAGCAGGAAGCCGAACGCCTTGCCGCCGTCGGCCACCGCCGCGGCGAGGCTGTCGGCGCCGGACAGGATGGGCTGGAGGGCCGCGAGATAGAGGGCGAGGAAGACGTCCTCCACGACGATGATGCCGAGGATGGGCCGGGTCTCCGGGTTGCCGATCCGCCCGAGGTCGACCAGCACCTTGGTGACGATGGCCGACGAGGAGATCCCGAGCACCCCGGCGAGGACCAGCGCCTCGGAGGTGCCCCAGCCGAGCGCGAAGCCGAAGCCGAGCCCGGCGCCGACGTTCAGGGCGAGATAGGTGCCCCCGGCGACCGCCATCTTGCGGCCGCCCGCCTTGAGGTCGTCCAGGTGGAATTCCAGGCCCAGGTAGAAGAGGAGCAGCACCAGGCCGAGCGCGGAGAGCATCTCCAGGTCGTGCGGGTCGGCGACGAGGACGATGCCGGGGGTGTGCGGGCCGAGCAGGATTCCGGCCAGGATGAACAGGGGAATGGTGGGCAGTCCGATGCGGCGGCCGGCGCGGGCGAGGACCGCGGCGGCGAGGAAGGCGCCGCCCATGGCGATGAGCGTGTCTGCGTGTCCGATGAGCCTGGCCTTTCGGAGAGTCAAGAGATCGTCAAGGAATGGTCAGCAGTTAGTTTACCGAACGATTGACGTCGCAACTCTCGGACCGGGGGCCAGGGTGGGCCTAGAGTCCCTGTCATGACCGCATCGCACGCTCAGCTGACCCTCGCCGAGGTCGAGGCCCTGGCCCGCGAGGCCCACGCCGCCCAGCGGGACAAGGCCGGCCGCCCCTACACGGAACATCTCGCGGCCGTCGCGGAGGGCGTGCGGAGCCGAGGCGGCAGCGACGAGCAGATCGCCGCGGCCTGGCTGCACGACGCGGTGGAGGACGACGCACTGTCGGCCGAGTGGCTGGCCGGGGCCGCGCTGCCGCAGGCGGTCAAGGACATGGTGCTGGCCGTCACCAAGCGGGCGGGCGAGGGGCCGGAGGCGTACACCCGGCGCATCCTGGCCACCCCCGGCGCCCTGCTGGTCAAGGAGGCGGACCTGGTCCACAACGCCGACCCGGCCCGCCTGGCGGTGCTGGAGCCGGCCACCCGTACCCGGCTGACCGCGAAATATGCGCGGGTACGGGAGCTGCTGGGGCTCACCGCACCGAACACGCCCTCGGAACGTCGGGATTGAGCCAACACCGTCCGGCGGCACGACGAAGCCCGGCCACCGGGGCCGGGCTTCGTGGAATGCGGAGGTGTCAGATCCTGGCGGCGTCCCGGCGGAACGCCCAGTGCATGTCCGGCTCGGTCACGCAGCGCAGGACGCGTCGCACCGGCGGAGTGCAGAGCAGTGTGACGGCGGTGGAGGCGACCACGGTCACGATCACCAGGCCCGCGGGACCGACCAGCCACGCGTGGTCGTCGAAGATCCCCGCGTAGTCGGCGCCCTTCACCAGGAAGCCGTGCAGCAGGTAACCGCAGATGGTGCCGGCGCCGAGCACCGTGAACCACATGTGGCGGCGCGGGACCAGCGCGAGGAACCCGGCCGTCAGCAGCACCGCGCAGCCGAACATCGCCAGGGTCATCACCGCGCCCGACCACCACGGCGCCCCCATGTCCTGGGCGCTGGAGTCCCGCAGGAACCAGCCCAGCTGCATCCGGGGTGCCGCCCAGTACGCGAAGACCAGCGCACCGGCGAAGAGCGGCAGCGCGAAGAGCCGGGCCTCGCGGCGGCGGACCAGCTCGAAGTGCTCGGGCTTCAGCTGGAGTCCGAGCACGAAGAAGGGCAGGAACTGCAGGACGCGGGGCAGGTCGAGGTCGTCGCCGATGCTGGGCGCGAGCGAGGCGAGGACGGCGATCACGAGCGAAACGGCCAGCGGGTGGCGGAGGTTGCGCCAGATCGGCGTGGTGAGCCGCCAGACGAACAGGGCGGCCAGGAACCAGGTCAGGTACCAGGGCTCCAGCAGGCTGACGGCCGCGTCCGGCTGGTCGTTCGCGTACCGCCGGAACAGCGAGTACGCCGTCTCGAACACCACGTAGGGCACGGCGACACCGGTGACGAGCCGCTTCACCTTCTTGGGGCTCAGGTCGAACGACCGCGAGAAGTAGCCCGAGATGAGGATGAACGCGGGCATGTGGAACGTGTAGACCACCATGTACAGCGCCCGGGCGGTCCGGCTTCCGTCCATGACCGGGACCCAGGAATGCGCCACCGCGACGAGCACGATGGCGAGGTACTTGGCGTTGTCGAAGAAGGCGTCCCGCTGCTTGGTCCCGCCGCTCCGGGCGGGCCGGTCCGCTGCCGGCGCGGGGGCCTCCCCGGGCGCCGTCGGCGCAGGGTGTCTGGGCTCCGCCTCCTCGGTCGCCGGGGGGAGTGTGGCCCTCTGCATTGCGTTCGGAGCGTGGAACATCTCAGGCACCCTAGACGTCTCGATTGCCATCCGTAAAACCGCCGTTGAATAGCGCGTCTTCCCTGCATATCAAATGGCAAACCAGCAGAGTGTGCCCGTTATGGACTGTTTAATCCCCATCAAAGGGGACAATCCAGCAGGCAGTTGACCGAAGTGAATTACCTCGCTTTCGGCGTCGAATTCCCCTGTGGATGAAGTGTGTGGATACGGAAACGATCACCGTCGCATATTTGCGGAGATCACGCGGCCGCGCCACGGCCCCGGCGGCCGGCCCGCCCCGGACCGGCGCGCAAGGGGGCGCGAGGGGGCGCAAGATGGCGCGATATCGACAGGTCGATACGTCACCCGGCAACACCCCGGCGGGAGTTGGTGGCACGATGGAGGCGACGGAGGGTGCACGGCCGCACATCTCCGGGCCGGCAAGGCGGACCGACCGAGGGTGTGAGCAGTCGTGGCCATTTCGTTGTCTGTGGTGCTTCTGTTGGGAATCGTCCTGGTCGTCATGATCCGGAGCGGTTCCATCAAGGCCGGCCCCGCGATAGTCGCGGCGCTCTTCGGCTTCTTCCTGGCGCCGACGGGCATGGGGCCGTCGATCAACCGGTTCATGCACTCGATCATCGACTCGGTGGGCCAGATCAACTTCTGAGCCGCCCGGTGGCAACGCGAAGGGCCCGGTCCACCGGACCGGGCCCTTCGGCGACTGGAGCGGGCGACGGGAATCGAACCCGCGTAGCTAGTTTGGAAGACTAGGGCTCTACCATTGAGCTACGCCCGCATGCGCGGCACCGCAGGTCACGCGGACCGCGGCACGACAAGCATCGTAGCGGGTCGCGGGCACTGCCCGCACACCCCTTGACGCCCCCGGGCCGACGCCTCCGCCGAAAGCGGCGGGCGCGGTGCCTTACTGCATGTACCCTACGTGTCGCACCGACGGGGTGTGGCGCAGCTTGGTAGCGCGTCCGCTTTGGGAGCGGAAGGTCGTCGGTTCGAATCCGGCCACCCCGACCACCGGCAAGATCGCGTGGACAAGATCGCGTTGCGGGAGTTCTCTCCCTTGCCGTTACTATGCAAAATGCGTGCCCGTGTGTCTGATGTACCGGGCTCGGTCCGCGAAGCCGCCCCCCGTGCGGCGGAGCAGAACCCCAAGAAGTCAGCCACCAAGGAGACCGAACCGTGAAGAGCGCCGTGGAGACCCTGAACCCGACCCGGGTTCGGCTCAGCATCGAGGTGCCCTTCGAGGAGCTCAAGGACAGCCTCGACGCGGCGTACAAGAAGATCAACCAGCAGGTCACGGTGAAGGGGTTCCGCAAGGGCAAGATCCCCAGCCGGGTCATCGACCAGCGGTTCGGCCGTGGTGCGGTGCTGGAGGAGGCCGTCAACGACGCGCTCCCGAAGTTCTACACCGAGGCCGTGAACGAGGGTGAGCTCAACGTCCTGGGCCAGCCCGAGGTCGACATCACGGAGCTGAAGGACGGCGAGCTGCTGGCCTTCACCGCCGAGGTGGACGTGCGCCCCGAGATCGAGATCCCGGACTACTCCGGCATCGAGGTCACCGTCGACGCCATCGAGGTCACCGACGAGGACGTCGACAAGGCCGTCGAGCAGCTGCGCGACCGCTTCGCCTCCACCAACCCGGTCGAGCGCGCCGCCGCCGAGGGCGACGTCGTCACGATCGACCTGGAGGCCAAGGTCGACGGCGAGATCCTGGAGGACGGCGTGGCCGAGGGTGTCTCGTACACCATCGGTTCCGGCGAGCTCCTCGAAGGCATCGACGAGGCCGTGACCGGCCTGGAGGCCGGCGGCGAGGCCACCTTCACCTCGCAGCTGAAGGGCGGCTCCGCCGAGGGCAAGGACGCGGAGGTCACCGTCAAGGTCACCGCCGTCGCCGCCCGTGAGCTCCCCGAGCTGGACGACGACTTCGCCCAGATGGCCAGCGAGTTCGACACGCTGGAGGAGCTGAAGGCCGACAGCCGCACGCGCCTCGAGAACACCAAGCAGTACGACCAGGCCACCCAGGCCCAGGAGCGCGTCCTGGAGGAGCTGCTGAAGCTCGCCGAGGTCCCGATCCCGGAGAAGCTGCTCGCGGACGAGGTCCAGACCCGCAAGCACAACCTGGAGCACCACCAGCTCGGCCAGATGGGGCTCACCCTCGACAAGTACCTGGAGATCCAGGGCAAGACCGCCGAGGAGTTCGAGGCCGAGACCTCCGAGCAGGCCGTCAAGGGCATCAAGACCCAGTTCATCCTTGACGAGCTCGTCAACAAGGAGAAGCTGAACGTCAACCAGGAGGAGCTCACCGAGCACCTCATGCGGCGTGCCGCTTCCTCCGGCATGAGCCCGGACCAGTTCGCCCAGGCCGTCGTCGAGGGCGGCCAGGTGCCGATGCTCGTCGGCGAGGTCGCCCGCGGCAAGGCGCTCGCCGTCGTGGTCGAGGCCGCCAAGGTGGTCGACACCAACGGTGAGGTCGTCGAGCTGGAGGACGACGAGGACACGGCGGAGGAGACCACCGAGTCCGCAGCCGCCGAGGCCACCGAGGCCGCCGCCGACTCCGAGGGGAAGACCGAGGCCTGAGCCTCGCACCGACCCCGTACGACGGGCTCCGGACGCCACCGCGTCCGGGGCCCGTCGTCGTACCGGCGGACGTGACGCCACAACCCTTGTGCCAACTGCGGACCTTGCGCTCCCAGCGAACAGCCGCGGAAGCGGGATGGCGTTGTTCCACCTGCGCGTTAGGGTCCATGAAGAGGAAGGGTCGGGTAGTCCCGGCCCACCCGGTACGAAGACGCTGAGACGGCCGGAGCCGTCAGAGACGAGCAGGTGGATACGTGACGAATCTGATGCCCTACGCCGCCGGAGAGCCGTCCCTCGGTGGTGGCCTCGGTGACCAGGTCTACAGCCGGCTGCTCGGCGAGCGCATCATCTTCCTCGGCCAGCAGGTGGACGATGACATCGCCAACAAGATCACCGCGCAGCTCCTCCTCCTCGCGGCCGAGCCCGAGAAGGACATCTACCTCTACATCAACAGCCCCGGCGGTTCGGTGACGGCCGGCATGGCCGTCTACGACACCATGCAGTACATCCCGAACGACGTCGTCACCATCGGTATGGGCATGGCGGCCTCGATGGGCCAGTTCCTGCTCACCGGCGGTACCGCCGGCAAGCGCTTCGCGCTCCCGAACACCGACATCCTCATGCACCAGGGATCGGCCGGCATCGGCGGTACGGCCTCGGACATCAAGATCCAGGCGCAGTACCTGCTGCGCACCAAGCAGCGCATGGCGGAGATCACCGCCCGCCACTCCGGCCAGACCGTGGAGACGATCATCCGCGACGGCGACCGCGACCGCTGGTACACCGCGGAAGAGGCCAAGGAGTACGGCCTCATTGACGAGATCATCTCGATCGCGTCGGGCGTTCCGGGCGGCGGCGGCACCGGCGCCTGATCCGGACCACCGGACAGCGCCCGTACCGCACCGCGCATCTCTCGTACGCCGAGACACCCAGCCACAGAACGCCACCAGGATGGTGAACACCCACATGAACAACTTCCCCGGCGCCTCCGCGAGCGGCCTCTACACGGGCCCGCAGGTGGACAACCGCTACATCGTGCCGCGCTTCGTGGAGCGCACCTCGCAGGGCGTGCGCGAGTACGACCCGTACGCGAAGCTCTTCGAGGAGCGCGTGATCTTCCTCGGCGTGCAGATCGACGACGCGTCCGCGAACGACGTCATGGCGCAGCTGCTGTGCCTGGAGTCGATGGACCCGGACCGGGACATCTCCATCTACATCAACAGCCCCGGCGGCTCGTTCACCGCGCTCACCGCGATCTACGACACGATGCAGTTCGTGAAGCCGGACATCCAGACGGTCTGCATGGGCCAGGCGGCCTCCGCCGCCGCGGTCCTGCTCGCCGCCGGCACCCCGGGCAAGCGCATGGCCCTGCCGAACGCCCGCGTGCTGATCCACCAGCCGTCCTCGCAGACCGGCCGCGAGCAGCTCTCCGACCTGGAGATCGCGGCCAACGAGATCCTGCGCATGCGGACCCAGCTGGAGGAGCTGCTGGCCAAGCACTCCACCACGCCGATCGAGAAGATCCGCGACGACATCGAGCGCGACAAGATCCTCACCGCCGAGGACTCGCTGGCCTACGGCCTTGTCGACCAGATCGTGTCGACCCGCAAGAGCGCGGCCGGCGCGCTCGCCTGACATGCGCCCTCGCCCCTTGGCACGGTTGCGGCACCCGGCTCCGGCCGTGTGAACCGTGCCAAGGGGGGCCCGCATGGGGGGCCGGGCAAGGTACCGTCGGATAGAGGCACAGGAGCCGCTGAACCAGGCGTCTCCCAGGCGAAGGGGAAGCACCTCGTGGCACGCATCGGTGATGGCGGCGACCTGCTCAAGTGCTCGTTCTGCGGAAAGAGCCAGAAGCAGGTGAAGAAGCTCATCGCGGGTCCCGGTGTGTACATCTGCGACGAGTGCATCGATCTCTGCAACGAGATCATCGAGGAGGAGCTCGCCGAGACGAGCGAGGTCCGCTGGGAAGAGCTTCCCAAGCCCCGCGAGATCTACGAGTTCCTCGAGGGGTACGTCGTCGGGCAGGAGCCCGCGAAGAAGGCCCTCTCGGTCGCTGTGTACAACCACTACAAGCGGGTCCAGGCCGGCGAGAACGGCGGCGGGGCGGGCCGTGACGACGCGATCGAGCTCGCCAAGTCCAACATCCTGCTGCTGGGCCCCACGGGCTCCGGCAAGACGCTGCTCGCGCAGACGCTGGCCCGCATGCTCAACGTCCCGTTCGCCATCGCGGACGCGACGGCGCTGACGGAGGCCGGCTATGTCGGCGAGGACGTCGAGAACATCCTGCTGAAGCTGATCCAGGCCGCCGACTACGACGTCAAGAAGGCCGAGACCGGGATCATCTACATCGACGAGATCGACAAGGTCGCCCGCAAGAGCGAGAACCCTTCGATCACCCGTGACGTCTCCGGCGAGGGCGTCCAGCAGGCCCTGCTGAAGATCCTGGAGGGCACCACCGCCTCCGTGCCGCCCCAGGGCGGCCGCAAGCACCCGCACCAGGAGTTCATCCAGATCGACACGACGAACGTGCTGTTCATCGTGGGCGGCGCCTTCTCCGGCCTGGAGAAGATCATCGAGTCCCGGGCCGGCGCCAAGGGCATCGGCTTCGGCGCCACGATCCGCTCCAAGCGGGAGATCCAGGCCAGCGACCAGTTCCAGGAGGTCATGCCGGAGGACCTGGTGAAGTTCGGGATGATCCCCGAGTTCATCGGCCGCCTCCCCGTCCTGACCTCGGTCCACAACCTGGACCGCGAAGCCCTGCTCCAGATCCTCATCGAGCCGCGCAACGCCCTGGTCAAGCAGTACCAGCGCCTGTTCGAACTCGACGGTGTGGAGCTGGACTTCGAGCGCGAGGCGCTGGAGGCCATCGCCGACCAGGCGATCCTGCGCCAGACCGGCGCGCGCGGCCTGCGCGCGATCATGGAGGAGGTCCTCCAGTCGGTGATGTACGAGGTCCCGTCCCGCAAGGACGTCGCCCGCGTGGTCATCACCGCCGATGTGGTCCGCAACAACGTCAACCCGACGCTGGTCCCGCGCGAACCGCGCACGATCGGTAAGGGCGACGAGGGCCGCCACGAGAAGTCCGCGTAAGCGCGGCTGCAGCACGAACAGCGAGGGCCCGATCCCCACGGATCGGGCCCTCGCTTGCGTACGTGTGCGCCCGGAGATCCAGCCATGGTCAGGGCGAGTATTGGACAACCCTCCCCGATCAACAGGCGACTTAGGACGGTGTCGCTAAAGTGACGGGGTCTTGATCCAATCAGGGAGGGGAATCACAATGAACCGCCGTCTTGCAGCGCTATTTGTGGGTGTTTCGCTTATTGTCACGCCTGTCGTCACTGCAACTACCGCTCAGGCCAGTCAGTCAAGCTGCGCGAAGTATGTGGCTAGCAAGGGGTACCAAGTCGGGACCAAAGTGAATGCTGCGTGCAGCTACCCGGCGACCGACTTCGGCGTCGGCAAGGTGGCGAACCCCTATTGCATATCCAAGCTGGTCGCGATCAAGGTTAAGCCCGGGGAGGCTGAAGCGGCGTGCAGTCGCGCCTGATTTGTTGGCGGGTAGCTGCCGTCAGTCTCAATTAGAGGTGGCAACACCAGTGCAAGGGGCGCCCAGCCGGGCGCCCCTTCGTGGTGCCACGGGTCAGATCTTGGTGCGGGAGTTGTTGTAGAGCTTGGCGGCGAGAGCCGCCACCTCGTCCTGGGACATGGACTTGTTGGTCATGGCCGCGCCGACGTCGAAGCCGACGACCGCGCCGACAGTGCTGTAGTCCGCCCAGATGCAGACGGGCATGGTCATTTCCTTGGGGCCCTTCGCCACGGTCCCGTCGGCATCTTCGTTGGCCATCTTGAAGTCCTGGCACTTCATCAGCGCACCCTTGAAACCGGGCGGCGTCACGCTCTTCGGCTCACCGACGAGAGAGGGCTTGTTCTTCCCGCTCTCGTCCTCGGCCATGCCCTTCTTCGCCTGAGCGAACATGGCGTCGAGGGCCTTGGCGGGGTCGGTCACATCGCCCCAGTTGCCGTAGACCATGAGCATCTTGGCCGTGAGCGGGTTCTTTTCGAGATCACCGCTCGCGTACTGGGCCTCGGCCTTGTGGGGATCCTTGATCCCTGCGGCTTCGGCCTCGGACTTCTCCTTGCTCGTCATATCGTCCGAGGACGACTTCGTGGTGTCCTTCTTGTAGTCGTCCACAGAGTCGGCGAGCGTCAGCTTGTAGCCCTTGGTGGAGTCCGCGACATCGCTGTTGCCGCCGCCCGAGGTCAGGAAATAGACCCCGCCGCCGATGACCGCCAAGGCCACGATGACCGCGCCCACGATCAGGCCCGTCTTCTTCTTCTGCGGGGCCGGGGCCGGCGGGGGGAAGCCCGGCTGCTGCCCGTAGGCCGGCTGGCCGCCGTACGGCGGGGTGGGCGGCTGCTGTCCGTACGGGCCCGGCTGCTGCGCCTGCGGGTAGCCGTAACCCGGCTGGGCCGGCTGCTGCTGGGGCGGGACGCCCTGGGGAGCCTGCTGCGGGTAGCCGTAGCCGGGCTGGCCCTGCGGCGGCTGACCGCCGTACGGGCCCGGCTGCTGGCCGTACGGTCCGGGCTGGCCCTGCGGCGGCTGGCCACCGTACGGCCCCGGCTGGTTGTAGCTCATCTGCGGTGTCCCCTGTTCGTGATACTTATGCGTTGCGAACATCCTGACGGAAGGCTCGCGCGCGCGGACCACCGGGAGGCACACCGTTACGGAACAAACCGGTTTCAGTGCACTCCTGTGACGGCTCTAAACTGTCCGCGTGACCGAGAACCCAGCGCAGCAGCCAGCCAGCAACCCCGAACTGCCGACCCAGTACACGCCGGCCGAGGTAGAGGGGAAGCTGTACGAGCGCTGGGTGGAACGCGGGTACTTCGAGGCGGACGCCAAGAGCGACAAGCCGCCGTTCACGATCGTCATCCCGCCGCCGAACGTCACGGGCTCCCTGCACCTGGGCCACGCCTTCGAGCACACGCTGATCGACGCCCTCGTCCGCCGCAAGCGCATGCAGGGCTTCGAGGCGCTGTACCAGCCGGGCATGGACCACGCCGGCATCGCCACCCAGAACGTCGTCGAGCGCGAACTCGGCAAGGAGGGCAAGTCCCGCCACGATCTGGGCCGTGAGGCGTTCGTGGAGCGCGTCTGGCAGTGGAAGAACGAGTCCGGCGGCCAGATCTCCGGTCAGATGCGCCGCCTCGGCGAGGGCGTCGACTGGACCCGCGAGCGGTTCACGATGGACGAGGGCCTGTCCAAGGCCGTCCAGACCATCTTCAAGCGGATGTACGACGACGAGCTCATCTACCGCCGTGAGCGCATCGTCAACTGGTGCCCCCGGTGCCTCACCGCGATCTCGGACATCGAGGTCGAGTACCAGGAGGACGACGGCGAGCTCGTCTCCATGACGTACGGCGAGGGCGACGAGACCATCGTCGTCGCCACCACCCGCGCCGAGACGATGCTCGGGGACACCGCCGTCGCCGTCCACCCGGACGACGAGCGGTACAAGCACCTGGTCGGCAAGCAGATCAGGCTGCCGCTGACCGACCGCACCATCCCCGTCGTCGCCGACCACCACGTCGACCCGTCGTTCGGTACCGGTGCCGTCAAGGTCACCCCCGCCCACGACCCGAACGACTTCGAGATCGGGCAGCGCCACGACCTGCCCTTCCTCACCGTCCTGGACGAGCGCGCGGTCATCACCGTCCCCGGCCCCTTCGAGGGCCTGGACCGGATGGAGGCCCGCTCCGCGATCGTCGCCGCCCTGCGCGCCGAGGGCCGGATCGTCGCCGAGAAGCGGCCGTACGTCCACTCCGTCGGCCACTGCTCGCGCTGCAAGACCACCGTCGAGCCCCGGCTCTCCATGCAGTGGTGGGTCAAGGTCGCCCCGCTCGCCAAGGCGGCCGGTGACGCCGTCCGCGACGGCAAGGTCCAGATCCACCCCCAGGAGATGGAGAAGCGGTACTTCGACTGGGTCGACAACCTCCACGACTGGTGCATCTCGCGCCAGCTCTGGTGGGGCCACCGCATCCCCGTCTGGCACGGCCCCGACGGCGAGATGGTCTGCGTCGGCCCCGGCGAGGAGCCGCCCACCGGCGAGGGCTGGACCCAGGACAGCGACGTCCTGGACACCTGGTTCTCCTCCGGCCTGTGGCCGTTCTCCACGCTCGGCTGGCCCGAGCAGACCGAGAGCCTCGCGAAGTTCTATCCGAACTCCGTCATGGTCACCGGTTACGACATCCTCTTCTTCTGGGTCGCCCGGATGATGATGTTCGGCCTGTACATCAACAAGGACGTCCCGCCGTTCGAGAAGATCGTCCTGCACGGCATGGTCCGCGACGAGCACGGCAAGAAGATGTCGAAGTCCTTCGGCAACGTCGTCAACCCGCTGGACTGGATGGACAAGTACGGCTCCGACGCGCTGCGCTTCACGCTCGCGCGCGGCGCCAACCCGGGCACCGACGTCCCGATCGGCGAGGACTGGGTCCAGGGTTCCGCGAAGTTCTCCAACAAGATCTGGAACGCCACCCGGTTCGCCCTGATGAACGGGGCGACGATCGAGGGCGAGCTGCCGTCCGCCGACGAGATGTCGGTGACCGACCGCTGGATCCTCTCCCGCCTGAACAAGACGGTCGCCGAAGTCGACGCGTACTACGACGACTTCCAGTTCTCCAAGCTCAGCGAGGCGCTGCGGCACTTCGCCTGGGACGAGGTCTTCGACTGGTACGTCGAGCTGTCCAAGACCACGTTCTTCGGCGGTGGCCGCCCGGCCGAGGTCTCCGGCCGGGTCCTGGGCGAGGTCCTCGACGTGATGCTGCGCCTGCTGCACCCCGTCGTCCCCTTCGTCACCGAGACCCTGTGGACCGCGCTCACCGGCCGCGAGTCCGTCGTGATCGCGGACTGGCCCGAGGACTCGGGCTTCCGCGACGACGCCGCCGAGCAGGAGATCGAGCTCGTCCAGCAGGTCGTCACCGAGGTCCGCCGCTTCCGCTCCGACCAGGGCCTCCAGCCCGGCCAGAAGGTCCCGGCCGAGCTGACCCTGACCGGCACCCCGCTCGCCCCGCACGAGTCGGCCATGCGGCAGCTGCTCCGGCTCCAGCCGGCCGGCGACGGCTTCCACGCCACCGCCTCGCTGCCCGTCGCCGGGGCGACCGTCGCCCTGGACCTGTCGGGCACGATCGACGTGGACGCCGAGCGCAAGCGGCTGACGAAGGACCTGGAGGCGGCCCGCAAGGAGAAGGGCCAGGCCGAGGGCAAGCTCGGCAACGAGGCGTTCCTCGCCAAGGCCCCGGACAACGTGGTCGACAAGATCCGCGGCCGGCTCACCAAGGCCGAGGCCGACATCGAGCGCATCACCGGCCAGCTGGCGGCCCTGCCGCAGAGCTGAGACGACGCCCCGGAGCCCCCGCCCCCTCATCCGAGGGGCGCGGGGGCTCCGCTGCGTCCGGCCCCCGGGCGGCTGCGCGCGATGTCCGACGCCATCCGTAGACTGGGGCCCGTGAGTGAGCCCCGCCCCGACCGGCCCGACGCGTCCGACCCCGACGACACCTTCGCGGAGATCGTGGACGAAGCGACCCAGCGCGACCCCGACCTGGCGGTGATCGAGGCCGGGAGCCGCACGCTGCGCGCCGCCTCCGGGCCGCCCCGTGCCGAGGAGCTGCCCGCCCGCCCCGCCGACCCCGAGGTCGACAAGGCGCTGCGCGCGGTGGAGCAGGAGCTCGCCGGCCGCTGGGGCGAGACGAAGCTGGAGCCGTCCGTCACGCGCATCGCCGCCCTGATGGACGTGCTCGGCGAGCCGCAGCGCGCGTACCCCTCGATCCACATCACCGGCACCAACGGCAAGACGAGCACCGCCCGCATGATCGAGGCGCTGCTCGGCGCCTTCGATCTGCGTACCGGCCGCTACACCTCGCCGCACGTCCAGTCGATCACCGAGCGGATCAGTCTGGACGGCGCCCCGGTGGACCCGGAGCGGTTCATCTCCACGTACGAGGACATCAAGCCGTACGTCGAGATGGTCGACGCCCAGCAGCCCTACCGGCTGTCCTTCTTCGAGGTGCTGACCGGCATGGCGTACGCGGCCTTCGCCGACGCGCCGGTCGACGTCGCCGTGGTCGAGGTCGGCATGGGCGGCACCTGGGACGCGACCAACGTCATCGACGCCTCGGTCGCCGTCGTCACCCCCATCTCGCTGGACCACACCGACCGCCTCGGCTCCACGCCCGGCGAGATCGCGACCGAGAAGTCCGGGGTCATCAAGCAGGGCGCCACGGTCATCCTGGCCCAGCAGCCCGTCGACGCCGCCCAGGTCATGCTGAAGAAGGCCGTCGAGGCCGACGCCACCGTGGCCCGCGAGGGCATGGAGTTCGGCGTGGTCTCCCGTGAGATCGCGGTCGGCGGCCAGCTGCTGACCCTGCGCGGCCTCGGCGGCGAGTACGACAACGTCTTCCTCCCGCTGTACGGCGCCCACCAGGCGCACAACGCGGTGGTGGCGCTCTGCGCGGTCGAGGCGTTCTTCGGCGTCGGCGCCGAGCAGTCCGGCGCGCTGGACGCCGACATCGTGCGCGCCGCGTTCGCCTCGGTGATCTCGCCCGGCCGCCTCGAAGTCGTCCGCTCCAGCCCGACCGTCGTCCTGGACGCCGCGCACAACCCGGCGGGGGCCCGCGCCACCGCCGAGGGCCTGTCCGAGGCGTTCGGCTTCTCCCGGCTGATCGGGGTGGTCGGCGCCAGCGGCGACAAGGACGTGCGGGGGCTCCTGGAGGCCTTCGAGCCGATCTTCGCCGAGGTCGTCGTCACGCAGAACTCCACCGAGCGCGCCATGGACGCCGACGCCCTCGCGGCCGTCGCCGTCGAGGTCTTCGGCCACGACCGGGTGCAGGTCGAACCCCGGCTCGACGACGCGCTGGAGGCGGCGATCACGCTCGCCGAGGAGGAGGACGAGTACGCGGGCGCCGGCGTCCTGGTGACCGGTTCCGTGATCACGGTCGGCGAGGCCCGGCTGCTCCTGGGAAGGCGCTGACCATGCGCATGCTCTGTGCGTCCACGCTGATCGGCGAGTTCTTCGTGATCGGGTTCGCCGGACTCGTCGCGATGAAGTCGGACGACTTGGCGAACGCCACGGTCTGGACGGTGTGCGGCATCGGGATGCTCCTCTCCGTGCTGCTCTGCGGCATGCTCACCCGGCCCGGGGGCGTCCAGCTCGGCTGGGCCCTCCAGGTGGCGCTGGTCGCGAGCGGCTTCGTGATCCCGGTGATGTTCGTCCTGGGCGTCGCCTTCGGCGCGCTGTGGTGGGCCTCGGTGCACTACGGCCGCCGGATCGACGAGGTGAAGGCCCGCTGGGCGGCCCAGGCCGAGGCGGAGTCGCCCGCCGGCGGCTGACCGCGCCCCCACCCCGGCAAACCCGGCGGCGGCCCCGTCACCGGGCCCCTGTAATGTCGCCTCACCGCACCCGTATGCCTGCAAGGAGCCGCACATGACCCAGCGCACCCTCGTTCTTCTCAAGCCCGACGCCGTCCGTCGCGGTCTGGTCGGCGAGATCGTCGGCCGCATCGAGCGCAAGGCCGGCTGGAAGATCACGGCGCTGGAGCTGCGTACCCTCGACCGCGCCACGCTGGAACAGCACTACGCCGAGCACGTGGGCCGCCCCTTCTACGAGCCGCTGGTCGAGTTCATGCAGTCGGGTCCGATCGTCGCCCTGGTGGCCGAAGGCGAGCGGGTCATCGAGGGAGTCCGCGCCCTGGCCGGCCCCACCGACCCGATCGCCGCCGCGCCCGGCTCGATCCGCGGTGACTTCGGCACGATCACCCGGGAGAACCTCATCCACGCCTCGGACTCGGAGGAGTCCGCGGAGCGGGAAATGAAGCTGTTCTTCCCCGGACTCTCCTGAACCCGGATCAGCCGAACAGCGCTCGCGACCTGGGGCGACCGAAGTAATTCGGTCGCCCTTCGGCATAGGGTGTCCGATCGCGGGAACGCATCCCCCCGACGTAACGTCACCATGAGTGGAACGGCCACCCGTTCTGCCCAGCAAGGCGGCGTACCCTCGCGCTGTGCCGGCACATCCGGCACTACGATGGAACCTTCCACGCTTGCAGCGCCCATCCTGCCTACCAAATCAAGCCATCACGGCTTTCACTTGGGAGGCCCGACGCATCCTCATGGGGAACAAGGGGAACTCAATGTCGTTCATCGGCCGTGACATGGCTATCGACCTCGGGACTGCCAACACGCTGGTGTACGTCAGGGGGCGCGGCATCGTTTTGAACGAGCCGTCCGTCGTGGCCATCAACACCAACACCGGCGGAATTCTGGCGGTCGGCGCCGAGGCCAAGAAGATGATCGGCCGTACGCCCGGCAACATCGTCGCCGTACGGCCCCTCAAGGACGGCGTGATCGCCGACTTCGAGATCACGGAGCGGATGCTCCGCTACTTCATCCTGAAGATCCACAAGCGCCGCTACCTGGCCCGCCCCCGCGTCGTGGTCTGCGTGCCCTCCGGCATCACGGGGGTCGAGCGACGCGCCGTGATCGAGGCGTCGACGCAGGCCGGCGCCCGCCAGGTGCACATCATCGAGGAGCCCATGGCGGCGGCCATCGGCTCGGGCCTCCCGGTCCACGAGGCCACCGGCAACATGGTGGTCGACATCGGCGGCGGCACCACCGAGGTCGCGGTGATCTCGCTCGGCGGGATCGTCACCGCCCAGTCCATCCGGGTCGCCGGTGACGAGCTGGACAACGCGATCATCCAGCACATCAAGAAGGAGTACTCGCTCCTCCTCGGGGAGCGCACCGCCGAACAGATCAAGATCACCATCGGCTCGGCGTACGACCTGGAGAAGGACGAGCACACCGAGATCCGGGGCCGCGACCTGGTCTCGGGCCTCCCCAAGACCGTCGTCATCTCGGCCGGTGAGGTCCGCAAGGCCATCGAGGAGCCGGTCAACGCGATCGTCGACGCGGTCAAGACGACGCTCGACAAGTGCCCGCCGGAGCTGTCCGGCGACGTCATGGACCGCGGCATCGTCCTCACCGGCGGCGGCGCTCTCCTGCGCGGCCTGGACGAGCGGCTCCGCAACGAGACGGGCATGCCGATCCACATCGCCGAGGACCCGCTGGACTCGGTGGCGCTCGGCTCCGGCAAGTGCGTCGAGGAGTTCGAGGCGCTCCAGCAGGTCCTGGACGCCCAGCCCCGACGGTAGTAACCGCACGGCCCTGCGCGCGGACGCTGCCGCTCCGCGCGGGGGACCGCCGACATACAGGCACGATCATTCCTACGAGGAAGGCACGGCCGCCGCACTGTGAGGGACACACGAGAGAGCCGGCTGCTCCTGGTGCTGCTGATCGCCATCGCGTTCGCATTGATCACGGTGGACATCCGCGGCGGTGAGGCGTCACCGGTGGACGGCGCCCGGCAGGCCGCCGCCACGGTCTTCGGGCCCGTGGAGAACGGCGTGGCGTCGGCGGTCGACCCGGTGGGCAACGCCATAGGGGCGGTCCGCGCCTCCGGCTCCCGCCACGACAAGATCGCCGCGCTGGAGAAGCAGAACGCCGAGCTGAAGGCGAAGCTCGGCAGCGACGACCGCAACCGCAGCCGGGTCCGCCAGCTGGACGAGATGCTGAAGAAGTCGGCCACCGGCCAGTACGGCATCAAGGCGGCCGAGGTCATCGCCATAGGAGCGGCCCAGGGCTTCTCCTGGACGGTCACCATCGACGCCGGCACCAAGGACGGCGTCAAGCGCGACATGACCGTCCTCAACGGGGACGGGCTCGTCGGCCGCGTCACCACCGTCGGCCCGGACACCGCGACCGTGCTCCTCGCCAACGACCCCGACTTCACCGTCGGCACCCGGATGGAGTCCACCGACGAGCTGGGCTTCGCCACCGGCCAGGGCTCGCGCCCGCTGGCGGTGCAGTTCCTGAACGGCAAGGCCCGGGTCAAGAAGGGCGACCGGCTCGTCACGTTCGGCTCCAGCAAGGACAAGCCGTTCGTGCCCGGCGTCCCGGTCGGCCAGGTCGTCCGCGTCGACCCGTCGGGCGGCGACCTCACCCGGACCGTCTACGTACGCCCGTACGTCTCCTTCACCAAGCTGGACATCGTCGGCATCGTCGTCCAGGCCCCGCGCGAGGACCCCCGCGACATGGTCCTGCCGAAGAAGCCGAAGGCGCCCGCCAAACCGAAGCCCACGCCGACCGTCACCGTCACCATCTCGCCCAACGGCGACATCGTGGACACCGAGGGCAACGTGGTCGGCAACGTCCACGAGAGCCCCGGCCCGGACCCCAGCGGGAACGCCACTCCGAACGCCGACAACGCGGTCAACGAACAGAGGTAGAGCTGATCCCCATGCACGTCAACCGGACCCTGCTCTCCATCGTTCTGGTCGTCTTCGCCCTCGTCGTCCAGGTCTCCGTACTGGCCCGGCTCCAGCTCCCCGGCGCCGTGCCGGACCTGCTGCTCATGGTCGTCCTCGGCCTGGCCTTCGTGTACGGGCACGTCGCGGGCGCCCTCATCGGCTTCGGAGCCGGCCTCCTCGCGGACCTGGCGCCCCCGGCCGACCACGCCGCCGGGCGCTACGCCCTGGTCCTCTGCGTCATCGGCTACCTCGCGGGCCTGGCCCGGCCGGAGAACGGGCAGCTGAAGTCCGCGTTCCTGCCGATGGCCGTGGTCGTCGCCGCGGCGATCGGGTCGACCCTGCTGTACGCGGGCGTCGGCGCGCTCGTCGGCGACACGGCGGCCCGGCACGTGGGCCTCGGCAGCCTGCTGTTCACCGCCGCGGTGTACGACCTCCTCCTGGCGCCGTTCACCGTGCCGCTGATCATGGCGCTCGCCAGACGTACCGTGAACGACCCCGTCACCGAGTCCTCCTCGGGGCGCGGCGACGTGGCGGCCGGCTGGCTGGCGGCCGGGACCGGGCTGCGGATCGGCAGCCAGCGCGGCGGACTGCGCGTGAAGGCGGCCCGCAACCGGGCGGCACGCGCCGGACGGATCAAGGGAGTCAAGCGACTGTGAGGCAGCATTCCGCCGGGCCCCGCCCCCGGACCACCACCGGGGGCGCCCCGTGAGCAACATCCCCGAGACGGGCCGCACCCAGCGCGTCCAGATCCGGCTGATCGTCATCCAGGTCCTCGTCTTCTCGCTGCTCCTCACCCTCGGCGGCCGCCTCTGGTACCTCCAGATCCGCAACGGCCAGGAGTACTCGGACGAGGCGAAGAACAACCACGTCCAGCAGGTCGTCCAGCCCGCGGCCCGCGGCTCCATCCTCGACGCGCGCGGCGTCCCGCTCGCCGACAACGAGACCCGCCTCGTCGTCTCCGCCAGCCGCACCGAGCTGCTGAAGATGGACGACGACGGCAAGGCCGTGCTCACCCGGCTCGCCGGCGTACTCGACATGAAGCCGAAGGACGTCTTCGACAAGGTCCGGCTCTGCGACGCCAAGACCCCGCAGCCCTGCTGGAACGGCTCGCCCTACCAGCCGATCCCGGTCACCGACGAGGCCACCACCCAGCAGGCCCTGACGATCCGCGAACGCGCCGAGGACTTCCCCGGCATCACCGCCGAGCCCACCGCGGTCCGCCGCTACGCGGCGCCCGGCAAGGCCAACACCGCCCAGGTCCTCGGCTACCTCTCGCCCGTCACCGACGAGGAGATCACCAAGGCCCAGGACAGCGACTCGCCCTACCTGCGCTCCGACATGGTCGGCCGCTCCGGCCTGGAGCGCACGTACGACAAGGAGCTGCGCGGCAAGGCGGGCGTCACCCGCTACGAGGTGGACAACCTGGGCCGGGTCATCGGCCAGGCCAAGAACGACAAGGCGGAGGCCGGCGCCAGCGTCGTCACCTCGATCGACGCCCGCGTCCAGGCCGTCGCCGAGTACGAGCTCAACGACGCCATGAAGAAGGCCCGCCTGGAGTTCGACCACAACACCGGCGAGAACTACAAGGCGGACTCCGGAGCGGTCGTCGTCATGGAGGCCAAGACCGGCCGCGTCGTCGCCATGGCGTCCCTGCCCAACTACGACCCGAACGCCTGGGTCGGCGGCATCTCCGCCAAGGACTACGCCAAGCTCACCGGCAAGAAGTCCAACTTCCCGCTGCTGAACCGGGCCATCCAGGGGCAGGCCGCCCCCGGCTCGATCTTCAAGGTCATCTCCTCGACCGCCGCGGTCAACGCCGGGTACCCCTTCGACGGCCACTACCCCTGCCCCAGCTCGTACTCCATCGGCGGGCAGACCTTCACCAACTACGAGTCCCAGGGCTACGGCGACATCACCATCGGCCGCGCCCTGGAGGTCTCCTGCGACACCGTGTACTACGGCATCGCGCACAAGGAGTGGGCGAAGGACGGCGGCAACAACCCCAAGAAGCACCCCAAGGACTGGTTCTACAAGACCGCCCACCAGTTCGGCCTGGGCAAGGAGACCGGCATCGACCTCCCCAACGAGGTCAGCGGCCGCGTCCCGGACCGCGAGTGGAAGAAGAACTTCGCCAAGGCCAACCACGACGCCTGGTGCAAGCAGGGCAAGAAGGACGGCACGTACGTCGAGAAGATCGCCTACGAGAACTGCCTCGAAGGCGACAAGATGCGCGCCGGTGACTCCGTCAACTACTCCATCGGCCAGGGCGACACCCTCGTCACCCCGATCCAGATGGCCACCATCTACGCGGCCATCTCCAACGGCGGCACGCTCTACGACCCCACCGTCGGCAAGGCGATCGTCAGCGGCGACGGCAGGACCGTCCAGACGATCGAGCCCGAGTCGCACGGCAAGCTGCCCTTCACCAAGAAGACGCGCGACGAGATAGACGAAGCCCTCGCGGGTGTCGCGACCCGCGGTTCGGCCGCCTGGCGATTCGGCGGCTGGCCGCAGGACAAGATCCCGATGCACGCCAAGACGGGTACCGCCGAGGTCTACGGCAAGCAGACGACCTCCTGGTTCGCCACGTACACCAAGGACTATTCGATCGTCATGACGATCTCTCAGGGCGGTACGGGTTCCGGCGCGTCCGGGCCCGCCGTCCGCAACATCTACAACGCGCTGTACGGACTCGACGCGACCGGCAAGCAGGACCTCAAGAAGGCCCTCCTGCCGACCCCGCAGAAGGGGCTGCCGAAGGTCCAGGCCGACGGCACCATCGACGCCCCGACGATCAAGCCGTACAACCCCGCCTCGGAGAAGCCGGCCGCCGAGCAGACGCTCGCCGCGGTGCTGGGGAGGCGCGACTGATGGCCGGATTCTCCGTCCCGCGCTACGGCCCCGAGCGGTCCGGCTGGGGCCGGCTCATGGCACGCGACTCCGTCGTGCGCCGACTCGACTGGCCGCTCCTCGGCTCGGCGGTCGCGCTCTCCTTCATCGGCTCGCTGCTGGTCTGGTCGGCGACCCGGGGACGCGACTCGCTGACCCATGGCGACCCGTACTACTTCCTGTTCCGGCACGCGCTCAACACCGGCATCGGCATGGCGCTGATGATCGGCACGATCTGGCTCGGCCACCGCACCCTGCGCGGCGCGGTGCCGATCCTCTACGGGCTGTCCGTCGTCCTCGTCCTGGCGGTCCTCACCCCGCTGGGCGCCACCGTCAACGGCGCCCACGCCTGGATCCTGCTGCCCGGCGGCTTCTCCATCCAGCCCTCCGAGTTCACCAAGATCACCATCATCCTGGGCATGGCGATGCTGCTCGCCGCCCGTGTCGACGCCGGCGACCAGGTCCACCCCGACCACCGGACCGTCGCCAAGGCCCTCGGCCTCGCGGCGCTGCCCATGATGATCGTCATGGGGATGCCGGACCTCGGCTCGGTGATGGTCATGGTCGTCATCGTGCTCGGTGTGCTGCTGGCCTCCGGCGCGTCCAACCGCTGGGTCTTCGGGCTCCTCGGCGCGGGCGTGGCCGGGGCGGTCGCCATCTGGCAGCTCGGACTGCTCGACGACTACCAGATCGCCCGCTTCGCCGCGTTCGCCAACCCGGCGCTCGACCCGGCGGGCGTCGGCTACAACACCAACCAGGCCCGTATCGCGATCGGCTCCGGCGGCCTGCACGGCACCGGCCTCTTCCAGGGCACCCAGACCACCGGGCAGTTCGTCCCCGAGCAGCAGACCGACTTCGTCTTCACGGTCGCCGGCGAGGAGCTGGGCTTCCTCGGCGCCGGGCTCATCCTCGTCCTGCTCGGCGTCGTCCTGTGGCGCGCCTGCCGCATCGCCCGCGAGACCACCGAGCTGTACGGCACGGTCGTCGCCGCCGGGATCATCGCCTGGTTCGCCTTCCAGTCCTTCGAGAACATCGGCATGACGCTCGGCATCATGCCGGTCGCCGGACTCCCGCTGCCGTTTGTCTCCTACGGCGGCTCCTCGATGTTCGCCGTCTGGGTGGCCATCGGCCTGCTCCAGTCGATCCGGGTGCAACGGCCGATAACGGCCTGAGCGGATTCCGGGCAGCGCGTTAGATTCGTCGTATGGCGGACTCCAAGCGCGAGATCGAGCGGAAGTACGAAGCCACCGACGCCACCCGGCTGCCCGACCTGGGCCGGGTGGCCGGCGTCGGGTCCGTCGCGCACGAGGGCGTCATGGAGCTGGACGCCGTCTACTACGACACCGAGGACCTGCGCCTCGCCGCCGGGAACGTCACCCTGCGCCGCCGCACCGGCGGCTCCGACGCCGGCTGGCACCTGAAACTCCCCGTCGCCGAGGGCGTCCGCGACGAGATCCGGGCCCCGCTCTCCGACCACGTGCCGGCCCGCCTCACCGCCCTGATCCGCTCCCGGGTCCTGGACGCCCCCCTCGTCCCCGTCGTCCGGCTGGTCTCCGTCCGCGACGTCCACGTCCTCACCGGCGACGACGGCACCCCGCTGGCCGAGCTCAGTGTGGACGAGGTCCTCGCGGAGCGGCTGCACGGCGGCGACCGCACCGCGGCCTGGACCGAGATCGAGGCCGAGCTCGCCGACGACGGCGACCCCGCCTTCCTCGACACCGTCGGCCGCGCGCTGGAGGAGGCCGGCATCCGGCCCGCCGCCGCCCACTCCAAGCTGGCCCGCGCCCTGGCGGAGACGGGTCCGGCCCCGGAGCGGGGCGACCCCGCAGAACCGCGCACCGCCGGCGACCACGTCCTCGTCCACGTACGCCGCCAGGCCGAGGCGATCGTCGCGCTCGACCCGGCCGTGCGGCGGGGGCTGCCCGACTCCGTGCACCGGATGCGCGTCGCCACCCGGCGGCTGCGCAGCGCCCTGCGCACGTACCGCCGGGTCCTGGACCGCGAGGCCACCCGCCCCCTGGGCGCCGAGCTGAAGTGGCTCGCGGGGGAGCTCGGGATCGACCGGGACCAGGAGGTCCTGGACGCCCGGCTGCGCGCCCGGCTCGACGAGCTGCCCGCCACGCTGGTCATCGGACCGGCCAGGGCGCGACTGCGCCTCCGCTCGGCGGCGGAGCACGATGACGCGCGCCGGCGCACGACCGCCGTCCTGGACTCCGCGCGCCATCTGGACCTGCTGCGTGCCCTGGAGGCCCTGCTCGCCGCCCCGCCGCTGCTGCCCGGGGCGGACGCGGCGCCGGCCGACGAGCTGGTCCGCGCGGTCCGCAAGGACCACAAGCGCCTCGCCGGACGGATGGCGCACGCCCGGGAGCTGCCGCCGGGTCCGGACCGGGACGCCGCGCTGCACAGCGCCCGCAAGGCCGCGAAACGCGCGCGGTACGCGGCGGAGGCCGCCCGCCCCGCCCTCGGCGGGCCCGCGAAGAAGGCGGCCAAGCGGCTCAAGGCCGTACAGAGCCTCCTCGGCGACCACCAGGACGGCGTCGTCGCCCGCGAGGCCCTGCGCGCCCTCGCCGTACAGGCGCACGCGGCGGGCGAGCCGTCGTTCACCTGGGGACTGGTGTACGGGCGCGAGGAGGCGGCCGCCGCCGCGACCGAGCGCGAGCTGCCAGGGGTGTGGCACCGGGCGCACAAGGCCCGTCTCCGGCGGTCCGCCGGAAGCTGAGCGGCGTACTCCGGCGGGCGCGGGCAGTCCGGGCACCGAGGTACGCTGGATGGTCACCCCTGCCGGCTCTCGAAAGTTCGCGATGTCTGTCGATTCGGTCTTCCCACAGCTCGAAGCTCTGCTCCCGCATGTGCAGAAGCCCATCCAGTACGTCGGCGGTGAGCTGAACTCCACCGTCAAGCCGTGGGACGAGTGCGACGTCCGCTGGGCGCTGATGTACCCGGACGCGTACGAGGTCGGGCTGCCCAACCAGGGCGTCATGATCCTCTACGAGGTGCTCAACGAGCGCCAGGGCGTCCTCGCCGAGCGCACCTACAGCGTCTGGCCGGACCTCGAAGCGCTGATGCGCGAGCACGAGGTGCCGCAGTTCACCGTGGACAGCCACCGCCCGGTCAAGGCGTTCGACGTCTTCGGGCTCAGCTTCTCCACCGAGCTGGGCTACACCAACATGCTCACCGCCCTGGACCTGGCCGGCATCCCGCTGGCCGCGAAGGACCGGGACATCGACGACCCGATCGTGCTCGCGGGCGGCCACGCCGCGTTCAACCCGGAGCCGATCGCGGAGTTCATCGACTGCGCGGTCATCGGCGACGGCGAGCAGGCGGTCCTGGAGATCACCGAGATCATCCGCGCCTGGAAGGCCGAGGGCCGCCCCGGCGGCCGCGAGGAGGTCCTGTTCCGCCTCGCGAGGACCGGCGGCGTGTACGTCCCCGGCTTCTACGACGTGGAGTACCTCCCGGACGGCCGCATCGGCCGCGTCGTGCCGAACAGGTCGGGCGTGCCGTGGCGGGTGTCCAAGCACACCGTGATGGACCTGGACGAGTGGCCGTACCCGAAGCAGCCCCTGGTCCCGCTCGCCGAGACCGTCCACGAGCGGATGTCCGTGGAGATCTTCCGCGGCTGCACCCGCGGCTGCCGTTTCTGCCAGGCCGGCATGATCACGCGCCCCGTGCGGGAGCGAAGCATCACCGGCATCGGCGAGATGGTGGAGAAGGGTCTCAAGGCGACCGGCTTCGAGGAGGTCGGCCTGCTCTCGCTGTCCTCCGCCGACCACACCGAGATCGGTGAGATCGCCAAGGGCCTCGCCGACCGCTACACCGACGACAAGATCGGCCTCTCGCTGCCGTCCACCCGCGTCGACGCGTTCAACGTGGACCTGGCCAACGAGCTGACCCGCAACGGGCGCCGCTCCGGTCTCACCTTCGCCCCCGAGGGCGGCTCCGAGCGCATGCGCAAGGTCATCAACAAGATGGTCTCGGAGGAGGACCTGATCCGCACGGTCGCCACCGCGTACGGCAACGGCTGGCGCCAGGTGAAGCTGTACTTCATGTGCGGTCTGCCCACCGAGACCGACGAGGACGTCCTCCAGATCGGCGACATGGCGGTCAACGTCATCGCCAAGGGCCGCGAGGTCTCCGGGCAGAACGACATCCGCTGCACGGTCTCCATCGGCGGCTTCGTTCCCAAGCCGCACACCCCGTTCCAGTGGGCGCCGCAGCTCAGCGCCGAGGAGACCGACGCCCGCCTCGCCAAGCTGCGGGACAAGATCCGCGGCGACAAGAAGTACGGCCGCTCGATCGGCTTCCGCTACCACGACGGCAAGCCCGGCATCGTGGAGGGCCTGCTCTCCCGCGGCGACCGCCGGGTCGGCTCCGTCATCCGTGCCGTGTACGAGGCCGGTGGCCGGTTCGACGGCTGGCGCGAGTACTTCAGCTACGACCTGTGGATGAAGAGCGCCGAGGCGGCCCTGCCGGAGTTCGGCGTGGACGTCGACTGGTACACCACCCGCGAGCGGACCTACGAGGAGGTCCTGCCCTGGGACCACCTGGACTCGGGCCTCGACAAGGACTGGCTCTGGGAGGACTGGCAGGACTCGCTGGACGAGACCGAGGTCGAGGACTGCCGCTGGACGCCGTGCTTCGACTGCGGGGTGTGCCCTCAGATGGACACGAGTATCCAGATCGGCCCGACCGGCAAGAAGCTCCTGCCGCTGACGGTCGTGAAGTGAACCGCGAAGTGACCGCCGGCGTGTGACAGCTCGGTGACGAAGGCCCGGTCCGGGGAAACTCCCGGCCGGGTCTTCGCGTCATGGGGGGCATGGAACAGGGAAAGCACCGGGCACCGGCGCAGTACGGCGCCCACCAGGCGCCCGCGCACTACGAGAGCGGTGACGGCTGCCTCACCACGCTCATCCGGATCCCGGTCCGGATCGTGGTGCTCCTCGTCGTCCTGCCGGTCCGGATGGCGTGGGACGCCCTCGTCGTCACCGCCCGCGCCGCCGAACGGGTGCTGTTCCGCCCGCTCGGCCGCGCCCTGGCCTGGCTCTTCGACGTCCTGGTGGTGATTCCGGCCGGGTGGCTGTGGCGGTACGTGTGCGTCCCGCTGGGGCACGCGCTGGCCTGGCTGGTCCGCGCGGTGTTCGTGTGGCCGTGGGTCGCGCTCTGGCGCCACGTCGTGGTGCCCGTGGTGCGGTACGGGATCGTGGTGCCGCTCCAATGGGTGTACGCGCACCTGCTCACCCCGCTCGGACACGGGCTGCGGTGGCTGTACCGGGAGGTGCTGGTCCCGGCGGCGCGGTGGCTGGGATCCGCCCTGAAGTGGCTGCTCGCCCTGGTGTTCGTCATGCCGGTGGTGCTGCTGTGGCGGTACGTCCTGGTGCCCGTCGGGCTCGCCGCGGCCTGGCTGGTCCGGTACCTCGTGGTGGTCCCGCTCGTCTGGGCGTACCGGCGGGTGCTCACCCCGCTGGGCCACGGCATCGCCTGGGTGCTGGATCTGGTGATCCGGGGGGCCGAGGCGTTCTTCCGGGGCCTCGGCATCGCGCTCCGGTGGTTCGTCGTCGTGCTTCTCGTCACGCCCGTCGTCTGGGTGTACCGGCGCGTCCTGACCCCGGTAGGCCGGGAGATCGCCGCCGCGCTCGGCATCGCCTGGCGGGTCGCCGGACACCTCTCCCGGGCCGTCGGCCGGGCGCTCGCCGGGCTCGCCCGGAACCTGATCGCCGCGCCGGTGCGCTGGGCGTACCGCACGGTGTGCGTCCCGGTCGGCCGCTTCGTGCGCGACGCCTTCCTGGCACCCGTCGGGCGGGCCCTGCGCGCGGTGGGCCGAACCACCCGCCAGACGCTGCGCGCGGCCCGGGAAACGGTGCGCCGGGCCAGGCACGACGCCTGGCGCGCCCTGGTCGGCGCGCCCGCGAAACCCAAGCCCGGGGAACCGGGAAGCCCCCTTGCGCGTACTCTGGGTAGTACAACGACCGTGCCCAGCGCGGCACCAGGACCAGAGTTCTCCCCGCTCCCGGAGAAATCCGCAGAGCAGGGGTGAGCCGGACCGGGCCGCCGGGCCACCCGTATTTCGAGGGCGGCGCGCCACCGCGCCCGCCCCGCACCGAGGAGAAGAACCACTGGGCAAGCGACAGCCCGAAGGCCCGCCGCCCGCACCGGCGGTGCAGCGCATCCGACTGCGCTACACCAAGCGCGGCCGCCTCCGGTTCACCAGCCACCGCGACTTCCAGCGTGCCTTCGAGCGGGCGCTGCGCCGCTCCCAGGTGCCCATGGCCTACTCGGCGGGCTTCACCCCGCACCCCAAGGTGTCGTACGCCAACGCCGCCCCCACCGGTACGGGCAGCGAGGCCGAGTTCCTGGAGATCGCCCTCACCGAGCCCCGCGACCCGGGTGTCCTGCGTGAGCTGCTCAACGACTCGATGCCGGACGGCCTGGACATCACGGACGCCGTCGAGGCCCGCACCTCGGGCCTCGCCGACCGGCTGACCGCCTCCATCTGGGAGATCCGCCTGGACGGGGTGACCCGGGAGGACGCGGAGAAGGCCGTGTCCGCCTTCAACGCGGCGGAGACCGTCGAGGTCGAGCGCCGTACGAAGAACGGCATGCGGGCCTTCGACGCCCGGTCCGCCGTGGTCGACCTCCGGACCCTTGATCTTCCGGCTGATAGGTCCGGTGACAGGGCCTGTGCGATACTGCGGCTGGTTGTTCGGCACGTGACACCTGCCGTACGGCCTGACGACGTCCTGTCCGGTCTCCGCGTTGTGGCCGACCTGGCGCCGCCGGTCCCCGCAGCGGTGACCAGGCTGGCGCAGGGGCTCTTCGACGAGGAGTCCGGCACGGTGACCGACCCGCTCGCGCCCGACCGCGAGGCAGCCCCGGCCGCATCAACCACGGCCACCGGGACCGCCGTCGCGACGGCGCCCGAAGGTGCAGGTTCCGCGTAAGGCGGTCGTCGTAGCGCAGCCCTCGCGCTCGGGAGCCACCTGGGCCGGGCCGCGCGCTGACCCATAAGACTTTCGCCAGGCCGTCCGCACACCGCGTACGGAACCGGCGAGCCAAGATTCAGCTCCCGTGCGGCGCCCGCGCCCCGGACGGCGGTGCCGCGGCCACCCGCGGACCGGACCGGACCGGAATCAGGTGCGGCGCCCGGGAGCGCGACGGGAGAAACGCCCGCATGCCCCAGCCGAACGAACCCGGCACCGCCGGGAACGCAGAAGACAACAACACCCCCGGGGACAAGCTGCCCCCGCGCCGCAGGCGCCGCGCCGCCTCCCGCCCCGCCGGCCCGCCGTCGGCCGGCGCGCAGGCCGCCACCGACGCGCCGGCCATACCGGCCGTTGACGCCGCAGAGTCCCCGAGCAGCGCGGAACCGGCCGCCGAGGCGGCCCCGGCCCGCCCCCGCCGCCGCGCGGTCCGCAAGGCCACGTCCCCGGCCGGCGCGCCGCAGGCCGCCGAGTCGGCCGAAGCCGCGGCGCCGGTGACCGCCGAGTCCGTGACCGCCGAGCCGGTGGCGGAACCTGCCGCCGAACCGGCCGCCGAGACCCCCCGTCGCCGCCGTGCCGTGCGCAAGGCCACGTCGCCCTCCGGCGCGCCGAAGGCCGCCGAGCCGGCCGAGACCGTTGAGGAGGCCCCCGTCGTGGAGAGCCCCGAGCCCGCCGCCGAGAGCGCCGCTCCGGCGCGCCCGCGCCGCCGTGCCGTCCGTAAGGCCACCTCGCCCGCCGGTGCGCCGAAGGCCGCCGAGCCGGTCGAGATCGTCGAGGAGACCCCCGTGGCGGAGAGCCCCGAGCCCGCCGCCGAACCGGCCGTCGAGGCGCCCCGTCGTCGCCGTGCCGTGCGCAAGGCCACCTCGCCCGCCGGTGCGCCCAAGGCCGCCGAGAGCGTGACGGAGGCCGAGGAGGCCGCCGAGACCGTCGCCGAGCCGGTCGCCGAAGCCGTCGCCGAGCCCGTCGAGGCCCCGCGCGGCCGTACCCGTCGCCGGGCCTCCGCCCCGGCCGGTGCCCCGCAGGCCGCCGCGCCCGTGGCGCCGGCCGCCGAGGTCACCGACGAGGCGGAAGAGGCCGAGGAGACCGACGAGGTCACCGAAACGCCCGCCGAGGCCCCCCGCGGCCGCCGCCGCGCCACGCGCAAGGCGACCTCCCCGGCCGGTGCGCCGAAGGCCGCCGCCGAGCAGCCCGCCGAGGCCCGGACCGGTGAGAGCCTGCCCGAGGCCGCCGTGGAGGAGCTGGCCGCCGAGCCCGTCGAGGTCGAGGAGGCCGCCCCGCGCGGCCGTCAGCGCCGCCGGGCCACCGCCGCCGCCGGCCGCCCCGAGTTCACCGCAGAGCCGGAGGAGCCCGCGCGCCGCGGCCGCAAGGCCGCACGCCCGGCCGTCGCCGTCTTCCAGGCGCCGGTCTTCGCCGAGCCGATGTTCCAGACCCCGGAGACCGCGGCAGCCGCCGCGGCCGCCGCCTCGCACGACGAGCCCGAGGACGAGATCACCCCGGACCGCGAGGAGGCGCCCGCGCCCGCCGAGACCGCGCCCCAGGGCGGTTCGCGCCGCCGGCGCCGCCGCCGCGGTGAGGCCGCCGAGGCCGATGCCACCGAGACCGTGACCGCCGCCCCGGCGCAGGAGCAGACCGAGGACGAGCAGGAGCCGGAGGCCGAGGCCGAGGCCGGGCAGGACGGCGACGACACCGACGAGTACGGCGACCGCCCGTCGCGCCGCCGTCGCCGGGGCGGCCGTCGCCGTCGCCGGGGCGAGGCCGCCGAGGACGAGGGCGCCGAGCAGCAGACGGACGACGAAGCCGCCGACCGGGCCGAGGACGAGCCCGAGGCCGCCCATGAGTCCGGGTACGAGGCCGACGACGAGGACGACGAGCGCGAGTCCGCCGCCTCCGGCACGAGCAGCAGCCGCCGGCGCCGGCGCCGGCGTCGTCGCAGCGGTGACGCGGTGGCCGAGGCCGAGAACGGCTCGGACGACCCGGAGCGCACCGTCGTCAAGGTCCGCGAGCCCCGCAAGAAGGAGGAGCGGGAGCCCGGCACCGGCTTCGACGAGGTCCAGTCCATCAAGGGCTCGACCCGCATGGAGGCGAAGAAGCAGCGCCGCCGCGAGGGCCGCGAGCAGGGCCGCCGCCGGGTGCCGATCATCACCGAGGCCGAGTTCCTGGCGCGCCGCGAGGCCGTCGAGCGCGTCATGGTCGTCCGCCAGAGCGGCGAGCGCACCCAGATCGGCGTCCTCGAGGACAACGTGCTCGTCGAGCACTACGTCAACAAGGAGCAGGCCACCAGCTACGTCGGCAACGTCTACCTGGGCAAGGTCCAGAACGTGCTGCCGTCCATGGAGGCCGCCTTCGTGGACATCGGCAAGGGCCGCAACGCCGTCCTGTACGCCGGTGAGGTCAACTTCGAGGCGCTCGGCATGGCCCACGGGCCCCGCCGTATCGAGACCGCGCTCAAATCCGGCCAGTCCGTCCTGGTGCAGGTCACCAAGGACCCGATCGGCCACAAGGGCGCCCGCCTCACCAGCCAGGTCTCGCTGCCCGGCCGCTACCTCGTCTACGTGCCCGAGGGCTCGATGACCGGGATCAGCCGCAAGCTGCCCGACACCGAGCGCGCCCGGCTCAAGACCATCCTCAAGAAGATCGTCCCCGAGGACGCGGGCGTCATCGTGCGCACCGCCGCCGAGGGCGCGAGCGAGGACGAGCTGCGCCGTGACGTCGAGCGGCTCCAGCAGCAGTGGGAGGACATCCAGAAGAAGGCGAAGGGCAGCGGCAGCTCCAACGCGCCGACGCTCCTGTACGGCGAGCCGGACATGACCGTCCGGGTCGTCCGGGACATCTTCAACGAGGACTTCTCCAAGGTCATCGTCAGCGGCGACGACGCGTGGGAGACCATCCACGGCTACGTCTCGCACGTGGCGCCCGACCTGGCCGACCGGCTGTCGCGGTGGACGTCCGAGGTCGACATCTTCGCGACGTACCGGATCGACGAGCAGCTCATGAAGGCGCTGGACCGCAAGGTCTACCTGCCGAGCGGCGGCTCGCTGGTGATCGACAAGACCGAGGCGATGGTCGTGGTCGACGTCAACACCGGCAAGTTCACCGGCCAGGGCGGCAACCTGGAGGAGACGGTCACCAAGAACAACCTGGAGGCGGCCGAGGAGATCGTGCGCCAGCTGCGGCTGCGCGACCTCGGCGGCATCGTGGTGGTCGACTTCATCGACATGGTGCTGGAGTCCAACCGGGACCTGGTGCTGCGGCGTCTGCTGGAGTGCCTGGGCCGCGACCGTACGAAGCACCAGGTCGCCGAGGTCACCTCGCTGGGCCTGGTCCAGATGACCCGCAAGCGGGTCGGCCAGGGGCTGCTGGAGTCCTTCTCCGAGACCTGCGTCCACTGCAACGGCCGCGGTGTCATCGTCCACATGGAGCAGCCCGCGTCCGTGGGCGGCGGCGGTGGCGGCGGCAAGCGCTCCAAGAAGCGCCGCGGCGGCGGTCAGGACCACGGCCACGACCACGAGCACGAGCACGTCCAGGAGCACACCGACGCGGAGGCCGAGACCGAGGCCGAGGTGGCGGCGGAGGTCGCCGCGCCGGTGGCCCTGCCGGAGCCCGAGTTCGTTCCGGACGAGGAGCTGTACAGCAGCGCCGCCGAGGCCGAGGCCGCCGTCGCACGCGGCCGTGGCCGCCGCCGGGCCACCCGCAAGGCATCGGCCCCGGCCGGCGCCCCGAAGACCTCCGCCGCCCCGGTGGAGGAGATCGTGGCCGAGCCGGCCGCCGAGCCGGAGCCCGTCGCGGCCCCGGAGCCGGTGGCCGAGGCGCCCGAGGCCCCGCAGGGCCGGACGCGCCGCCGGGCCACCCGGAAGGCGACCGCCCCGGCGGGCTCGCCGGCCCCGGCCGAGGCGGCCGTGACCGAGGCGGCCCCGGCGGAACCGGCCGAGCTCGCGTCGCCCGCCGCCGAGGAGCCGGCCCCCGGCTCCGACCCGGTGGCCGCCGAGGACCCGGTGGTCGAGGCGTCGCACGCCGAGGCCCCGGCCGAGGAGCCGGCCGCGCCGCCGCGTGTCCGGCGCCGCGCCACCCGCAAGGTCAGCGCGCCCGCCGGTTCCCCCGCGGGCGCCGAGGGGGCCGCGGTCGTCGTGGTCGAGAGCCCCGAGGCCACTGAGGCCCCCGAGGCGGAGGCGGAGCCCGAGGCGGCTCCGGCCAAGAAGGCGGCCCGCAAGACCGCGAAGAAGGCCACGGCCAAGAAGGCGGCCGTCAAGAAGACCGCGGCCAAGAAGACGGCCGCGAAGAAGACGACGGCCAAGAAGGCGGCGGCGAAGAAGACGGTGGCGGCGGAGCAGACCGCCCCGGCCGTCACGGCCACGGCCGACGAGGACTGATCCGCCTCACGTGACACGGTCCGGCCGGTCCCGCACAGGGACCGGCCGGACCGCGTCGCGGCGCCGGGCCCTCCCGCCCCCGACACGAAAGCCCCACATGCGCAAGATCCAGAAGGCCGTCATACCGGCCGCCGGGCTCGGTACCCGGTTCCTGCCGGCGACGAAGGCGACTCCCAAGGAGATGCTGCCGGTCGTGGACAAGCCGGCGATCCAGTACGTCGTGGAGGAGGCCGCCGCCGCGGGGCTGAGCGACGTCCTGATGATCACCGGGCGCAACAAGCGCGCGCTGGAGGACCACTTCGACCGGAACTACGAGCTGGAGTCGGCGCTGACCCGCAAGGGCGACGCCGAGCGGCTGGTCCGGGTCCAGGAGTCGAGCGACCTCGCCACCATGCACTACGTACGCCAGGGCGACCCGCGCGGCCTCGGCCACGCCGTCCTGTGCGCGGAGCCCCATGTGGGCGACGAGCCCTTCGCGGTGCTCCTCGGCGACGACCTGATCGACCCGCGGGACCCGCTGCTGACCCGGATGACCGAGATCCAGGAGCGCGAGGGCGGCAGCGTCGTCGCGCTGATGGAGGTGGCGCCCGAACAGAGCCACCTCTACGGGTGCGCGGCGGTGGAGACCACCCCCGAGGACGGCATCGTCCGGGTGACCGGCCTGGTCGAGAAGCCGGAGCCGGGCGACGCCCCCAGCAATCTCGCGGTCATCGGCCGCTACGTCCTGGACCCCGCCGTCTTCGCCGTGCTGCGCGAGACCGAGCCGGGCCGGGGCGGCGAGATCCAGCTGACCGACGCGCTCCAGCAGCTCGCCGCCGACGAGAAGCTCGGCGGCCCGGTGCACGGCGTGGTCTTCCGGGGCCGGCGCTACGACACCGGCGACCGCGGCGACTATCTGCGGGCCATCGTCCGCCTCGCCTGCGAGCGCGAGGACCTGGGCCCCGACTTCCGTACCTGGCTGCGCGCCTACGTGGCATCGGAGCTCTGACCCGCCCGGCGCGCCCCGTACACCTGATCCCAGACACCCGTAACACCGCACCGAGGAGAACCCCATGATCGGCATGATTCTGGCCGCCGGCGCCGGCCGTCGTCTGCGTCCCTACACCGACACGCTGCCCAAGGCGCTCGTGCCCGTCGGCCCCGAGGGCGACGAGGAGAGCCTGACCGTCGTCGACCTGACGCTCGGCAACTTCGCCGAGGTCGGCCTGACCGAGGTCGCGATCATCGTGGGCTACCGCAAGGAGGCCCTGTACGAGCGCAAGGCGGCGCTGGAGGCCAAGTACGGCGTCAGCATCACGCTGATCGACAACGACAAGGCCGAGGAGTGGAACAACGCCTACTCCCTGTGGTGCGGCCGGGACGCCCTCAAGGACGGCGTCATCCTCGCCAACGGCGACACCGTGCACCCGGTCTCCGTCGAGAAGACGCTGCTGGCCGCCCGCGGCGACGGCAAGAAGATCATCCTCGCCCTCGACACGGTGAAGTCCCTCGCCGACGAGGAGATGAAGGTCGTCGTGGAGGACGGCAAGGGCGTCCGGCGGATCACCAAGCTGATGGACCCGGCCGAGGCCACCGGTGAGTACATCGGCGTCACCCTCATCGAGGGCGAGGCGGCCGAGGAGCTGGCCGACGCGCTGAAGACCACCTTCGAGCGCGACCCGGACCTCTACTACGAGGACGGCTACCAGGAGCTCGTCAACCGCGGTTTCAAGGTCGACGTGGAGCCGATCGGCGACGTCAAGTGGGTCGAGATCGACAACCACGACGACCTCGCCAAGGGCAGGAAGATCGCGTGCCAGTACTGACCCGGCTGATACCCGCGCCGGTCGTCGTCGACATCCGGGCCGGGGCTCTCGCGGATCTGGCGGGCGTCCTCGCCGATCAGCGGATCTCCGGCTCGGGCAAGCTGGCGGTCGCGATCAGCGGGGGTTCCGGCCGGGCTCTGCGGGAACGGCTCACGGCCAGCCTGCCGGGCGCCTCCTGGTTCGAGGTGGGCGGCGGCACGCTGAACGACGCCGTGAAGCTCGCCGAGGCCATGAAGTCCGGGCGGTACGACGCCGTGGTCGGCCTCGGCGGCGGCAAGATCATCGACTGCGCCAAGTTCGCCGCGGCGCGCGTCGGGCTGCCCCTGGTCGCCGTGGCGACGAACCTGTCCCACGACGGGCTCTGCTCCCCGGTCGCCACGCTGGACAACGACGCGGGCCGGGGCTCGTACGGGGTCCCGAACCCGATCGGCGTGGTCATCGACCTCGACGTCATCCGCGAGGCCCCCGTCCGCTTCGTGCGGTCCGGGATCGGGGACGCCCTGTCCAACATCTCGGCCGTGGCCGACTGGGAGCTGGCCCACCGGGTCAACGGCGAGGACATCGACGGCCTGGCCGCCGCGATGGCCCGGCAGGCCGGCGAGGCCGTGCTGCGCCACCCGGGCGGCCTGGGCGACGACGCGTTCCTCCAGGTGCTGGCGGAGGGCCTGGTGCTCACCGGGATCTCGATGTCGGTGGCCGGTGACAGCCGCCCGGCCTCCGGCGCCTGCCACGAGATCAACCACGCCTTCGACCTGCTCTTCCCGCAGCGGGCCGCCAGCCACGGCGAGCAGTGCGGGCTCGGCGCGGCGTTCGCCATGCATCTGCGCGGCGCCGTGCAGGAGTCGGTACGCATGACCCAGGTGCTGCGGCGCCACGGGCTGCCGGTCACCGCCGAGGACATGGGCTTCGACGTGGACGAGTTCGTACGGGTGGTCGCGTTCGCGCCGAGGACCCGGCCGGGCCGGTACACGATCCTGGAACACCTGAACCTGTCGGAGGACGGGATCAGGGACGCGTACGCCGAGTACGTCAGGAGCGCCGCGGTCTGAGCGGGGCCCGGTTTGACCGGCTGTGCGAGGCCCCGTAACCTTGACCGTCGGCGTCTGTTCGCCACACCTCTGAGCACCGACCTCCCGCTCGTACGGGAGAGGCCGCTCGTCCACTCCGGATCGTCACGGGTCTCCGGACCCGTGTGAGCGGCTGGCATCAGGGGTTTCCGCTTCGAGTGAGAGTGAGATCCGCGTGTACGCCATCGTGCGCAGCGGTGGCCGCCAGCACAAGGTTGCTGTCGGTGACATCGTTGAGGTTGACAAGATTTCCACTGCCAAGGTTGGCGACACGGTAGAGCTCTCTACCCTGCTCGTTGTCGACGGCGACGCCGTGACCAGCGACCCGTGGGTGCTCGACGGCATCAAGGTCCAGGCCGAGGTCGTGGACCACCACAAGGGCGCGAAGATCGACATCCTTCGCTACAAGAACAAGACCGGCTACCGCCGTCGCCAGGGTCACCGCCAGCAGTACACGGCGATCAAGGTCACCGGTATTCCCGCGGCTGCGAAGTAAGGGACTGAGAACACATGGCACACAAGAAGGGCGCATCGTCCACCCGGAACGGGCGCGATTCCAATGCTCAGCGGCTCGGCGTGAAGCGCTTCGGCGGCCAGGCCGTCAACGCCGGTGAGATCCTGGTCCGCCAGCGCGGCACCCACTTCCACCCGGGCACGGGCGTCGGCCGTGGCGGCGACGACACGCTGTTCGCCCTCGCCGCCGGTGCGGTCGAGTTCGGCACGCACCGTGGCCGCAAGGTCGTGAACATCGTTCCGATCGCCGGCTGAATTCCCGGCGCTCGTAGAGCGGTTTGACGTGGAGGCGGACCTCACTTCCCGAGAGGGGAAGTGGGTCCGCCTTTCGCGTGTTGCCCTTACGGGGGCGAGCGAAGTTTTTCCGCAGGTATGCAACTGGAGGTTCCACCCATGACCACCTTCGTGGACCGCGTCGAACTGCATGTCGCCGCGGGTAACGGAGGCCACGGCTGTGCCTCCGTTCACCGTGAGAAGTTCAAGCCGCTCGGCGGCCCGGACGGCGGCAACGGCGGCCGCGGCGGCGATGTGACCCTGGTCGTCGACCAGTCCGTCACCACGCTCCTCGACTACCACCACCACCCCCACCGCAAGGCCACCAACGGCCAGCCCGGCGGCGGCGACCACCGCACCGGCAAGGAGGGCCAGGACCTGGTCCTGCCCGTTCCGGACGGCACCGTCGTCCTCGACCGCCAGGGCAACGTGCTCGCCGACCTCGTCGGCCAGGGCACCACCTTCGTCGCGGGCCAGGGCGGCCGCGGCGGCCTCGGCAACGCCGCGCTGGCCTCCGCCCGGCGCAAGGCCCCCGGCTTCGCGCTGCTCGGGGAGCCCGGCGAGTCCCGCGACATCGTCCTGGAGCTCAAGACCGTCGCCGACGTGGCCCTCGTGGGCTACCCGAGCGCCGGCAAGTCCTCGCTGATCTCGGTCCTCTCGGCCGCGAAGCCGAAGATCGCGGACTACCCGTTCACCACCCTCGTCCCGAACCTGGGCGTGGTCACCGCCGGCGAGACGGTCTACACCATCGCGGACGTCCCCGGCCTGATCCCGGGCGCCAGCCAGGGCAAGGGCCTCGGCCTGGAGTTCCTGCGCCACGTCGAGCGCTGCTCGGTGCTCGTCCACGTGCTCGACACGGCGACGCTGGAGTCCGACCGCGACCCGGTCTCCGACCTCGACATGATCGAGGAGGAGCTGAAGCTGTACGGGGGTCTGGAGGACCGGCCCCGCGTCGTCGTCCTCAACAAGATCGACATCCCGGACGGCCAGGACCTCGCGGACATGATCCGCCCCGACCTGGAGGCGCGCGGCTACCGCGTCTTCGAGGCGTCGGCCGTCGCCAGGACCGGGCTCAAAGAGCTGTCGTTCGCCCTCGCCGGCATCATCGCCGAGGCGCGCGCCGCCAAGCCGGTCGAGGAGGCCACCCGCATCGTCATCCGGCCCAAGGCCGTGGACGACGCCGGGTTCACCGTCACGCTGGAGGAGGACGGCATCTACCGGGTGCGCGGCGAGAAGCCGGAGCGCTGGGTGCGCCAGACCGACTTCAACAACGACGAGGCCGTCGGCTACCTCGCGGACCGGCTCGCCCGGCTCGGTGTCGAGGACCAGCTGCGCAAGGCCGGGGCCCGGGCGGGCGACGGCGTTGCGATCGGCGCCGAGGACAACGCGGTCGTCTTCGACTGGGAGCCGACGGTGACCGCCGGTGCCGAGATGCTGGGCCGCCGTGGCGAGGACCACCGCCTGGAGGAGCCGCGTCCGGCCGCGCAGCGCCGCCGCGACCGCGAGGCGGAGCGCGACGAGGTCGCCGAGGAGTACCGGGACTTCGACCCGTTCTCGTAGAGCACGACAACGACCGCGGGGCCGGGTCCCTTCCGCCGTTCGGAAGGGGCCGGGCCCGCGGTCGTCTCTCCGGACCCTCAGACCTGGGCCGACACCTCGGCGGGGGAGGGGGCCGGGGTGCGCTCGGCGAGCGGGACCACCGGCAGCAGGGTCTCCTCGCCCAGGAACACCTTGCGCACCACGCGCTCGGCGGCCCGCCCGTCGTCGTAGTCGCAGTACCGCTCCCGGAACACCGCGCGCAGCGCGGCCGCCTTCTCGTCGCACCACTCCTTCGAGCCCAGGATCTCGGTCAGCCGCTCCTGGGTCGTCGCGACGGCGCCCGGGGGCTCGGCCATCAGGTCGAAGTAGGTGCCGCGCACCACCCGGTAGGTCTCCCAGTCGTCCGCGTGGATGACGATGGGACGGTCCAGGTTCGCGTAGTCGAACATCGCCGAGGAGTAGTCGGTGATCAGGGCGTCGGCGGCCAGGTAGAGCTGTTCGACGTCGCCGTGCGCGGAGACGTCGATGATCCGGCCCCCGGCCTGGAGCTCGGCCAGCCGGCCGGTGGGCTTGTAGAAGTAGTGCCCGCGCACCAGCAGGGTGACGTCCGGGCCCAGGTCCTCGGCCAGCTTCGACAGGTCGAGCCGGGGTGCGAACGACTTCTCGTACTCGCGGTGGGTCGGCATGTACAGGAAGGCGGTCGTGCCGTCCGCGAGGCCCAGCTCCCGCCGGGCCGCCACGACGTCCGCCGCAGTGGCGTTGACCAGCACGTCATTGCGCGGGTAGCCGGTCTCCAGCGTCTTGTACCGGCAGGGGTAGACCCGCTCCCAGACGGTGGTCGAGAACCGGTTGGACGACAGGCTGAAGTCCCAGCGGTCGCACCGGCGGAGCAGCTTCTCCATGTCCATGTTGGTGGACGCCGGGTACTGCGCCTGGTCCAGGCCCATCGTCTTCAGCGGGGTGCCGTGATGGGTCTGGACGTGGATCTGCCCCTCGCGCTTGACGATGGTGTCGCCGAAATTGACGTTGTTCGTCAGGTACTTGGCGCGGGCCATCACCGCCCAGTACTCGCGTGAGCCGACGATCACCTTCTCGACGCCCTCGGGCACCCGGTCGCGGTGCTCGGCGCGCACCGCCCAGACCCGGCGGACCTGCGGCGCGAGCCGGCCCAGCTCGGCCTCGATGGCCGCCGGGTTGCAGGAGTAGCCGCGGCCCCAGTACGCGGAGAACACCGCCAGGTTCTCGTCGACCGGCAGCCGCAGCTGCGACCGGTAGAACATGCCGAGGGCGGCGCGCTTGGCCCGGCCGATACGGGCCTGCCCGCCCAGCCGCGCACGGTGGCGGACGTTGTTGGCGCGGGTCAGACCGAAGAACGCGGAGTACGAGTCGACGCCGAGCAGCGCGTACTTGTAACCGCGCCCGCCGGCCGGCCGCTCGAAGCCCTCCGGGAGCCGGGCGCGGTAGTCCTTCGCGGCCCGGTGGAAGAACTCGGCGCGCGCGTTGCGCGGCAGCCGGCCCGGCTTCTCCAGCACGGTCAGGAAGTGGTCGACCATCTTCCGGAACAGCGCCGGGTGCCAGGAGGCGAGGTCCGGCCGCTCGTCCAGGAACGCGAACACCCGGTCGTACTGGTCGAAGACGTCGAAGTGCTTCCGGCTGACCGTGCGCAGGATGTTGCCGCCCTCACGCCGCTGCCGGTACATCACGCAGGAGCGGTCGAGCACCGCGATGGTCTCCGCCGCGATGAGCGAGCTGTACGTCCACGGGGCGTCCTCGTAATAACCCGGCGGGAACTGGAATCCGTGCCGGGTGACGAAATCACGGCGGTACGCCTTGTTCCACACGATCTGGAGCAGGTCCAGGAGCTGTGGGCGCTCGGCCAGCGAGAAGACGGCCGGGCCGTCCTCGGTCATCAGGTCGGTGCGCTTGTTGCGCAGCAGCCGCCCGTCCCAGTAGGTCCGGGTGTAGTCGTAGACCAGGATGTCCGGGTCGCCGGTCGCGTCCAGCCGGGCCGCGATGGCCGACAGCGAGCCGGGTGCCAGCGTGTCGTCGCTGTCCAGGAAGAGGACGTAGTCACCGGTCGCCCGTTCCAGACCCGCGTTGCGCGCACGGCCCAGGCCGACGTTCTCCGTGAGGTGCAGCACACGCAGCCGGTCGTCGCGGGCCGCGTAGGTGTCGAGGATCGCGCCGGAACCGTCCGGGGAGCAGTCGTCGACGCCGATGACCTCGAAGTCGGCGAAGTCCTGCCCGAGCACGGAGTCCAGACACTCCCCGATGTACCCCTGCACGTTGTACGCAGGCACGATGAGTGTCAGTCGAGGCATCGTCCACCAGTTCCAGAGGGCTGCCCGCAAGGGCTTTACGAGGGGCGCGGTCGGACCGTGCGACAGTGGTCGGCGTCCGGCACCCGGACAGCGTAATTGATCGTCCCGGCCGCCTCCCGGGGGTGCCGGGGACCTTCCGCGTAGGGTGGAACGCCGACGGGGCACAGCAGCTGACAGGAGACGCACGAACATGACCTGGATGGTTACGGGTGGGGCGGGATTCATCGGCGCGCACGTGGTGCGCGCGATGGTCGCCGGTGGTCAGCGGGTGGTCGTGTTCGACGACCTGTCGACCGGCAGCGCCGACAAGGTGCCCGCGGGCGTTCCCCTGGTGACCGGCACGGTCCTCGACCGGGAGGCCCTGGACGCCGCGATCCGTGAGCACGGGGTGACCGGTGTGGTGCACGTCGCCGGCAAGAAGCAGGTCGGCGAGTCCGTCGAGCGGCCCCTGTACTACTACAAGGAGAACGTCACCGGCCTGGAGGTCCTGCTGGAGAGCATGGTCGCCGCGGGCGTCGACCGGCTGGTGTTCTCCTCGTCGGCCGCCGTCTACGGCATGCCCGACGTCGACCTCGTCACCGAGACGACCCCCTGCGCGCCGATGAGCCCGTACGGCGAGACCAAGCTGGTCGGCGAGTGGCTGATCCACGCCGCGGCCAGGGCCCACGGGCTGCGCGCCGCCTCGCTGCGCTACTTCAACGTGGCGGGCGCCGCCTCGCCGGAGCTGGCCGACGCGGGCGTCTTCAACCTCGTCCCGATGGTCTTCGAGCGCCTGGAGGCCGGCGAGGCCCCGCGCATCTTCGGCGACGACTACGACACGCCCGACGGCACCTGCATCCGGGACTACATCCACGTCGAGGACATCGCCTCCGCCCACCTCGCCGCCGCCCGCCGGCTGGAGGAGGCGGAGGCCGGTACGGACCTCACGCTGAACATCGGCCGCGGCGAGGGCAGCTCGGTCCGCGAGATGGTCGACCGCATCCTCAAGGTCACGGGCAACGAGGACGCCGCCGCCGAGGTCTCCGCCCGCCGCCCCGGCGACCCGGCCCGGGTGGTCGCCTCCGCCGAGCGCATCCGCGAGGAGCTGGGCTGGTCGGCGCGGTACGGCGTGGACGAGATGATCGAGTCCGCCTGGCAGGGCTGGCGCCTGCGCCACCCGTAAGCACGCCCGCACGAAGGGCCCGGCCCGCTCCACGAGAGCGGGCCGGGCCCTTCGCGTACGGCGGGGCGGTCCGGGTTACGGAGGACCGTCACTTTTCCCCCTGATATAGCGTTAATGGCCGTTTTGTCGCGGAAGATGCGCGGGAAGCTCAGTAAGGTCCCCTAGGGCGTGTTTCGAAAGTAGCGCCGTCCGCCCGCCCGGCAGGCGGGACTTTCGGAACACGCCCTAGGTAGCGGCCCTGCGGCCGCCGTCACATCTCATCGTGGGGGCAGGAACTGTGAAGGCTCTCGTACTTTCCGGTGGGGCCGGCACCCGGCTTCGTCCCATCACCCATACCTCGGCGAAACAGCTGGTGCCGGTGGCGAACAAGCCGGTGCTGTTCTACGGCCTGGAGGCCATCGCGGAGGCCGGCATCACCGAGGTCGGCATCATCGTGGGCGACACCGAGGAGGAGATCCGCGCGGCGGTCGGCGACGGTTCGCGCTTCGGCATCGACGTCACCTACATCCGGCAGGCCGAACCCCTCGGCCTCGCCCACGCGGTCCTGGTCGCCCAGCGTTTCCTGGGGAACGACGACTTCGTGATGTACCTGGGCGACAACTTCATCGTCGGGGGCATCGCGGACCTGGTCGAGGAGTTCCGCGCGGACCGGCCCGACGCGCAGATCCTGCTGACCCGGGTGCCCGACCCGACCTCGTTCGGCGTCGCGGAGCTGGACGGGGACGGCAGGGTGGTGGCCCTGGAGGAGAAGCCGGAGCACCCCAAGAGCGACCTCGCGCTCGTCGGCGTCTACCTCTTCACCCCGGCCGTCCACGAGGCCGTCCGCTCGATCCGCCCCTCCTGGCGCGGCGAGCTGGAGATCACCCACGCCCTCCAGTGGCTCATCGACCGTGAACGCGATGTGCGCTCCACCGTCATCCGCGGCTACTGGAAGGACACCGGCAACGTCACCGACATGCTGGAGGTCAACCGGACCGTGCTGGAGGGCGTCGAGCCGTGCACCGACGGCGCGTACGTCGACGGCGAGAGCGAGATCATCGGCCGCGTGCTGATCGAACCGGGCGCCCGGGTCACCCGCAGCCGGATCGTCGGGCCCGCCGTGATCGGGACCGGGTCGGTGATCAGCGACGCCTATGTCGGCCCGTTCACCTCGGTCGCCCAGAACTGCCGCATCGAGGACAGCGAGATCGAGTACTCCATCGTCCTCGGGGGCGCCTCCATCGACGGGGTGAGGCGCGTGGAGGCCTCGCTGATCGGCCACGACGTCGAGGTGACGCCCGCGCCCCGCAGCCCCTCCGCCCACCGACTCGTCCTCGGCGACCACAGCAAGGTGCAGATCTCCTCATGACCGGTACGCGCATCCTCGTCACCGGAGGCGCCGGCTTCATCGGCTCCCACTACGTCCGTACGCTGCTCGGCCCGGACGGCCCCGGCGACGTCTCCGTCACCGTGCTCGACGCCCTCACCTACGCGGGCAACCCGGCCAACCTGGACGAGGTCCGGGGCCGTCCCGGCTTCGCCTTCGTACACGGCGACATCTGCGACGCGGAGCTCGTCGCGCGGCTCATGGCCGGGCACGACCAGGTGGTGCACTTCGCCGCCGAGTCCCATGTGGACCGCTCCATCGACGGCGGCGCCGCCTTCGTGCGTACGAATGTCGTGGGCACCCACACCCTGGTCCACGCCGCGTACGAGGCGGGCATCCGCACCTTCGTCCACGTCTCCACCGACGAGGTCTACGGCTCGATCGAGGAGGGTTCCTGGACCGAGGAGGAACCCCTGGCGCCCAACTCCCCGTACTCCGCGTCCAAGGCGTCGAGCGACCTCATCGCCCTGGCGTACCACCGCACCCACGGCCTCGACGTGCGCGTCACCCGCTGCTCCAACAACTACGGGCACCACCACTTCCCCGAGAAGGTCATCCCGCTCTTCGTCACCAACCTCCTGGAGGGCCGGCCCGTCCCGCTGTACGGCGACGGCGCCCATGTCCGCGACTGGCTGCACATCGACGACCACGTCCAGGGCATCGAACTCGTCCGCGCCAAGGGCCGTCCCGGCGAGGTCTACAACATCGGCGGCGGCACCGAACTCTCCAACAAGGAGCTCACCCGGCTGCTCCTGGCGGCGTGCGACGCCGACTGGGACACCGACGTGGTCCACGTCGAGGACCGCAAGGGCCACGACCGGCGGTACTCCGTCGACTGCGCCAAGATCCGCGAGGAGCTGGGATACGCGCCCCGCAAGGACTTCGCGGAGGGCCTCGCCGAAACCGTCCGCTGGTACCGCGAGAACCGCTCCTGGTGGGAACCGATCAAGGAGAGGGCCGCCCTGTGAGGCCGCGCTGGCTGGTCACCGGGGCCGGCGGCATGCTCGGCCGGGACCTGACGGCCGCTCTGGCCCACGAGGGCGCCACCGTCGTCGCGGCGGACCGCGCGGCCCTGGACATCGCCGACCCGGCCGGGGTCCGCGCCGTGTTCGACGCCCACCGGCCCGCCGTCGTCGTGAACTGCGCCGCCTGGACCGCCGTGGACGACGCGGAGAGCCGGGAGGCCGAGGCACTGCGCGTCAACGGCGCCGGACCCGCCGTCCTCGCCGACGCCTGCCGCGCCCACGGCAGCCTCCTGCTGCACGTCTCCACCGACTACGTGTTCGCGGGCGACGCGGACCGGCCGTACCCGGAGGACGCCCCGACCGCCCCCCGCGGCGCCTACGGCCGCACCAAACTGGCCGGGGAACGCGCGGTCCTGGAGACCCTCCCGGACACGGGGTACGTCGTGCGTACGGCCTGGCTCTACGGCGCGGGCGGCGCCAACTTCGTCCGGACGATGATCAGGCTGGAGGCCGTCAAGGACACCCTCGACGTGGTGGACGACCAGCGCGGACAGCCCACCTGGACCGTCGATCTCGCGTCCCTGCTGGTCCTGCTGGGCCGCGCCGCGCTCGACGGCACGGCCCCGGCCGGCGTCTACCACGGCACCAGCGGCTCCGCGACGACCTGGTGCGGCCTGGCCCGCGAGGTCTTGCGCCTGCTGGGCGCCGACCCGGACCGGGTCCGGCCGGTCAGCAGCGCCGCCTTCGCCCGGCCCGCGCCCCGGCCCGCGTACAGCGTGCTCGCGCACGACCGCTTCCGGGCCGCCGGGATCGACCCGGTCCGCGACTGGCGCGAGGCGCTGCACGCGGCCTTTCCCGCGCTCCTCGCCGCCGAACGCCCCGGTCAGCGCCCGGCCGGGCTGAACGTCGGCCGGCCGGACCGGACCCCCGGGACCGCCGGACCGTCCGCGCGCAGCCGCGCGTAGTACGCCTCGCACGCCGCGTACGAGGGCAGCAGCCCGCGCTCCTCGGCCTCGGCGAGCTTCGGGGCCGAGGCGTCCTTCGGCGAGAGCAGCGGCGCGATGTCCGCGGGCCACTCGATGCCCAGGTCCGGGTCGAGCGGGTCGACGCCGTGCTCCCGCTCCGGCGCGTACCCCTCGGAGCAGAGGTACAGCACGCACGCGTCGTCGGTCAGCGCCATGAACCCGTGCCCGAGCCCCTCCGCGAGGTAGACCGCCCGGTGGTCGGTGTCGTCCAGCCGGACCGCCTCCCACCGCCGGTACGTGGGCGATCCGGTGCGTACGTCCACGATCACGTCCAGCACCGCGCCCCGCACGCACTTCACGTACTTCGCCTGGCCCGGTGGCACGTCCGCGAAGTGGATCCCGCGCAGCGTGCCCCGCCGCGAGCTGGAGAAGTTGGCCTGCGCGAGCCCCAGCGTGTGGCCGGCCGCCGCCCCCAGGTCCGCGGCCCTGAACCACTCGTGGAAGCTGCCTCGGCCGTCCGGGAAGACCGTGGGCTCGTGCACCCAGGCCCCGGGAACGGAGAGCCGGCGCATGCGATCACATCCTGTTCGCAGTCCGCGGGGCCTCCTGCCGGCCCCGGTGTCTCTGCCCAACGAGTCCGAGGACCGAACAGACACGGAACGGGACATAAGGCGACGAAAAGGTTTCCACGGTGCGGAACGCGAAGGCGCCGGATTCCGCTCTCGCGTAGATTGCGGGGTCCAGCGAGCGAATGCGGGGGACCGGGTGTCAGGGGCAAGGCAGGGCGTGACGGAAGCCCGCAGGATCGTGGTCAAGGTCGGTTCCTCCTCCCTCACCACCGCCGCCGGCGGCCTCGATGCCGACCGCGTCGACGCCCTGGTCGACGTACTGGCCAAGGTCCGCGACGGCGGCGAACGCGAGGTCGTCCTCGTCTCCTCCGGCGCCATCGCGGCCGGACTCGCCCCGCTCGGACTGCACCGCAGGCCCAAGGACCTGGCCCGCCAGCAGGCCGCCGCCAGCGTCGGCCAGGGGCTGCTCGTCGCCCGCTACACCGCCTCCTTCGCCCGCTACGGCATCCGCGTCGGCCAGGTCCTGCTCACCAGCAACGACACCAGCCGCCGCGCCCACTACCGCAACGCCTACCGCACTCTGGACCAGCTCCTGGACATGGGCGCGCTGCCCGTCGTCAACGAGAACGACACCGTCGCCACGGACGAGATCCGGTTCGGCGACAACGACCGGCTCGCCGCCCTCGTCGCCCACCTGGTCCGCGCCGACCTGCTGGTCCTCCTCTCCGACGTGGACGGCCTCTACGACGGCGACCCGAGCATCCCCGGCACCACCCGCATCGCCCAGGTCACCGGCCCCGCCGACCTGGCCGGGGTCAGCATCGGCAGCGCGGGCAAGGCGGGCGTCGGCACCGGCGGCATGGTCACCAAGGTGGAGGCCGCCCGGATCGCCACCGCCGCCGGCATCCCGGTCGTCCTCACCTCCGCGAGCCACGCCGCCGACGCGCTGGCCGGCCGCGACACCGGCACCTACTTCCACCGCACCGGCCGCCGCTCCGCCGACCGGCTCCTCTGGCTCGCCCACGCCTCGACCCCGCGCGGCTCGCTGACCCTGGACGACGGGGCGGTGCAGGCCGTCGTGGAGCGCCACAGCTCACTGCTGCCGGCCGGGATCGCGGCGGTCGAGGGTGAATTCACCGCGGGCGACCCGGTGGAGCTGCGCGACCTGCGGGGGCGGCCTGTGGCGCGCGGGCTCGTCAACTTCGACGCCAAGGAGATGCCGCAACTCCTCGGCCGCTCCACCCGGGACCTCGCCCGGGACCTCGGACCCGCCTACGAACGCGAGGTCGTACACAGGGACGATCTTGTCCTCCTGCACGGCTGACGCCCCCCGAAACGGCTGAAAGTCCGGCCTTCGGACCGAGACCTTCACGAAAACCGCCCCAGACCGGGCCGCGGGCTGGTCCACTTTGTAGCAGGGAAACTGCGGGGTACAGCAAAAGCAACACATCACAGGAGGCCGCCGGTGAGACGAGCGCGCCCGGGGGCGCCGCCCCGAGGAACGGGTGGCCGCACCCTGACCAGTGTGGGAGCGGGGGCCGGCTTCGACGGGAGCGGGCCCGCGGACCGGAGGGACGAGCGCCCCGCCCGGCCGGAGCCGAGACCGGCCGGCCGGGAGCACACCCCGTCGAAGCTGTGGCACGTCACGCTCTGCGTCTCCGGGAACGAGTTCCCGCTGAAGGAGGTCAGGCGCGGACTCGAACAACTCGCGCACGACCACCCCTTCCTGCTGACCAGCCGTTACGCCAACGACCACGCGGAGATCCGCTACTGGGAGGAAGCCCGCGACCTGCACGACGCGGCGGCGGTGGCCCTGCGGCTGTGGGGCGAGCACCGCTCCACAGCCGGCCTGCCGCCCTGGGCGATCGTCGGCCTCGAAGTCATCGACCGCGAGACCTACCACCAGCGCGTCGCCGAGGGATACGGGCCGCCTCCGGCCGCCCCGGTCGGCGTCCACCCGTACTGACCCGGCCCCGCCGGTGGAACGGCCGTCTCGCATCACGGGATGCGTGCGGAATGCCCGCAGGGTGCGCATTACTCTGCGGGCATGACCACGCTCTCGCCGTACGACAACATGTCTCCCGTGGCCCAGGCCGCCTACCGGGCCCGCTCCGCCGCCGCCGACATCGCGCCACTTCCGCGCGCGGCGAAGGACGACGCCCTCCTGGCGATCGCCGACGCGCTGGAAGTACGGACGAGCGACATCCTCGCGGCCAACGCCGAGGACGTGGCGCGCGCCCGTGAGGCGGGCACCAGCGAGTCCGTCGTGGACCGGCTGACCCTCACCCCGGAGCGCATCCGCGCCATCGCCGCCGACGTACGGCACGTCGCCGCCCTGCCCGACCCGGTCGGCGAGGTGGTGCGCGGCTCGACCCTGCCCAACGGCATCGACCTCCGCCAGGTCCGGGTGCCGCTCGGGGTCGTCGGGATCATCTACGAGGCCCGGCCCAACGTGACCGTGGACGCCGCGGCCCTCTGCCTGAAGTCGGGCAACGCCGTCCTGCTGCGCGGCTCGTCCTCCGCCTTCTCGTCGAACACCGCCCTGGTGCGGGTGCTGCGCGACGCCGTGGGCGGCTCCGGACTGCCTGCCGACGCGGTGCAGCTGGTGCCGGGCGAGAGCCGTGACTCGGTGCGCGAGCTGATGCGCGCCCGGGGCCTCGTGGACGTGCTCATCCCGCGCGGCGGCGCCTCGCTGATCCGCACGGTGGTCGAGGAGTCCACCGTCCCCGTCATCGAGACCGGCACCGGCAACTGCCATGTGTACGTCGACGCGCAGACCGACCTGGACATGGCCGTGGAGATCCTGGTCAACTCCAAGGCCCAGCGCCCGAGCGTCTGCAACGCCGCGGAGACCCTGCTCGTCCACAAGGACGTCGCCGACGCCTTCCTGCCGCGCGCCCTGGACGCCCTGGCCGAGGCCGGCGTGACCGTGCACGGCGACGAGCGGGTGCTGGAGTACGCCGAGGGCTCCAAGGCCACGGTGGTGGCGGCGACCCCGGAGGACTGGGAGACCGAGTACCTCTCGTACGACATCGCGGCGGCCGTCGTGGAGTCGCTGGACGCGGCCGTGGCGCACATCCGGCTCTGGTCCTCCGGCCACACCGAGGCCATCGTGACCACCTCGCAGGCCGCCGCCCGCCGCTTCACCCAGCTGGTGGACTCCACCACGGTGGCCGTCAACGCCTCGACCCGGTTCACCGACGGAGGCCAGTTCGGTTTCGGCGCCGAGATCGGCATCTCCACGCAGAAGCTGCACGCCAGGGGTCCCATGGGCCTGCCCGAACTGACGTCGACCAAGTACATCGTCACCGGCGACGGCCACGTGAGGTGACCCGGTGACAGGCGAATGCGCCGTCTCCCTGCCCAAAGCGGTCCGCCGGGGCTAGTCTGAAACCGTGGCGGACGACGCGGGGGGCAGGCCGTACCCGAACGGCTGGGAGCCCGACGACGACCGCGGGGGCGCGGACGAGGACTTCGCCTCCGTGGTGTTCGACGAGGACTTCGTACGGGCCGCCGAGTTCCACGAACCGACCGCCGTCGAGCGCCTGTTGGCGGCGGCCGAGGCGCGCGCTGAGGCCGACACCCGGCACGCCGGCGCCCGCGGCGGCCCCTTCGACGACGAGGGCCACGGTCCGGGCGGCTACGGCGGCCCGGACGGCTACGACCCGCTCGACGGGGACGACTTCCACGAGCACGGCCCCTACGGACGCCACGGCGGCGCGCTGCGCCCGTACCGGGGGGCGGCCCGTTGGCACCGGCCGGTCGCCTGGCTGCTGGCCGTCCTGATGGGCGTCGGCATGGTCGCCCTGGCCTTCAGCGCCGTCTACCGCAACAGCTCGGGGGACCGGCAGGACCAGGTCCCGCCGCCGGCCTCCACCGGTGTGGACAGCGCGCCGGGCCCCGGCTCCGCCCCCTCGGACGCGGACGACCACTCCCGCCCGATGGTCTCCGCCGTCCCGCGCACCCCCTGACCCCCACGCGCCTCGTCCGGACGGCCCCGTCCTCCGTCCGGCGGTCCATGGGAACTCCCCGGTGGTTGCCGGGCGTCACCGCGTTTACCGTCGTCGTGTTCGACCCACCCTGAAGGTATGACCCCTCCTCCGCCCGAAGAGGGGACTTCTCACGGAGTCGGGAGAAGTCATGGCACACCGCGGAGATCCACCCGACGGCCCGGCGGAGAACGGCGCGCACGGCCCGGACGACGAGTACGGCTCACTCGTCTTCGACGAGTCCTTCGTGCGGGCCGCCCGGCTGCAGGAATTCTCCGCCCAGGAACGCATGGGCCGGCACGCCCGCGCCGTCCGCAGCCTGCCCGGGCGGGCCTACCGCAGCGGCTCCCGGATCGCCCTCGCCCTGATGATCCTCATCGCCCTGGCCTTCGGCACGGCCGTCTTCATGGGCCTGAGCCACCCCTACGAGACTCCGGCCGCCGCCCGGAAGCCCGAACCGCTGCGGATGACCCTCGTCCCGCTCGCCCCACGCGGCACCGTCCCCGCGGGCACCCCCGCCGCCCTCTTCGCCGGCAGCCCCGCCGCCCACTACCCGAAGGGCGGGGACGGCATCAGCCCGCCGCCCGCCCGGCACACCGCCGACTTCTCGGAGAGCGAGGTCAGCGCCGCCCTGGCCACCGTCAAGGACTACCTGGCCGCCTCCTCGCTCGACCCCGACGTGCTCAGCGGGAACGCCGTGCGCCCCGTGGAAGTGCTGCTCGACCCGGACCAGATGGAGCAGTTCGACCGCAGCGTCGACGAGCCCTACGACGACGGGCAGCACGCCGCGACCGGCTGGCTCGTCCGCTTCGATCCGGCCGAGGCGACCCCGGACCCCGAGGTCCGGGTCCGCGGCACCCTGCGCTACACCCAGACGGGCTCCGACGCCCTGGAGGTCGTCTCGGACCACACCTTCACGTACGCCCTGCGGCCCGCCGTGTCGGGCCCTCAGCCGAAGGGCGGGGCCTCCCTCTTCACCGTGCGGCGGGAGATGCGCTTCCGGTTCGACCGGGAGGACCTGAGGCTGCACCGGCTGGAGGTGCAGACCAGTTACCTCCAAGCGGGCCCGCAGTCCTGCCCGGCCGACACCTCGGGTGCCCTGCGGCCGCTGCTCGCCGGCCAGCGGGCGGTCTCGCGCGCACCGGCGGGCACCGACCCGTACGCCACGGGCCGGCCCGTCGCCGCGCTCTGCGGGACGCTGGAGGTCAGCTCCCTTCCGCCGAAGGCCCCTGCGAGCCCTCAGGGCCCTCCTCCGTCCGCTCCGTCCCCGACGGCCGCGCGGAGCCGCCCGTAGCACCGTCCTTGGCGCCGCCCCCGCCGGTGAACTTGTCGCGGAGCTTGCCGCCCAGGTCCCCGGCGCCGCCCGCTATGTCGCCGACGAGCTTCATCAGCGGATCCTTGCTGTTGCGCACCGAATCGGCGTAATGCGAGGCGGACTCCTTGAACGAGTCCGTCACCGACGTGTCCTTGTCCTCGTCCCGGCGCGGGTAGTGGCCGTCCATGATCCGCTGGTAGTCGCGGGTCTCCGACCACTTCTTCAGCTCGGCGGCGCGGACCGTGGTGAACGGGTGCGAGCGGGGCAGCACGTTGAGGATCTTGAGCACCGAGTCGCGCAGGTCGCCGGACTTCTCGTACTCGTCGGCCTGGGCGAGGAACGCGTCCACGTTCATCTCGTGGAGGTGGTTGCCGCCGGCGATCTTCATCAGGCCGCGCATCGACGCCTGTATGTCCTGGCCGACCAGCAGCCCGGCGCGGTCCGCCGACAGCTCCGACTTGCGGAACCACTCGCGCAGCGCCGTCACGATCGCCATGATCGCGACGTTGCCCAGCGGGATCCAGGCGACCTTGAGCGCCAGGCTGGTCAGGAAGAGGAGGATCGTGCGGTACACCGCGTGACCCGACAGGGCGTGCCCGACCTCGTGGCCGATGACCGCCCGCATCTCCTCCTCGTCCAGCAGCTCGACCAGGCCCGTGGTCACCACGATGATCGGCTCGTCCAGCCCGATGCACATGGCGTTGGGCTTGGGGTCCTGGTTGACGTACATCGGCGGGACCTTCTCCAGGTCCAGGATGTAACAGGCGTCGCGAAGCATGTCGTTGAGGTGCGCGAACTGGGCGTCGCTCACCCGGACGGAGTCCGACAGGAAGAGCAGGCGCAGGCTGCGCTCGGGCAGCAGTCCGCTCAGCGCCTTGAAGACGGTGTCGAAGCCGCTGAGCTTGCGCAGCGCGACCAGCGCGGAGCGGTCCGCGGGGTGCTCGTAGGCCCGGGAGGAGATCCCCGGGAAACGCTTGCGCTGCCTGCTCGGAACGCGGTCCTGGCTCTCGTGGCTGCTGGTCATGACCTGGGCCCCCTGTGTTCGTACGAGACGTCGCTCGCCCCCTGACGCCGCCCAGCCTAGGTGCTGGGTCTACGGTGTGCGGGGGGCTGTGGATAACTGAGGAGACGCCCGACATGCCGCACACCGTTGCTCTGTTCGCCGCCGCATCCGGGGACCAGGGGCCGGGCAACACGATCCGCATCGTGCTGGTCGCCTCCCTGCTGGGAGCCGCACTGCTGGCCTGGTTCCTGCTCCGCGGATACCGCAACGACGACGACAACGACTGAGTCGGCGTGAGCGTGCCCGGGGCACCCGCATACGATGTCCGCGACGTCTTCCCCCGACTCCCGATCGATAGGTCCTGCCGAAGATGAGCCTCACGAGCACCGCACACCAGCTGGTCACCGTCGCCGCCGAGGGCGAGCACGGCGGCAATCACGAAAGCCTCAGCCCCTACCTCACCGGTGGCGGTGCCTTTGTCGTGCTTCTCCTCCTTCTGTGGATCACCACGCGCTTCAACCGCGACCGCTGAGACCGAGGCGTACAGCTGTGCCAGTAGGCTCTGCACGCATGGGAGAGCAGGAAGTGCCTACCGGCCGCGGAAAACGCCGACTCGGCGTGATGGGCGGGACGTTTGACCCGATCCATCATGGACACCTGGTGGCGGCCAGTGAAGTGGCCGCCCAGTTCCACCTCGACGAGGTGATCTTCGTACCGACCGGGGAGCCGTGGCAGAAGAGCCACAAGCACGTGTCCCCGGCGGAGGACCGTTATCTGATGACGGTCATCGCGACGGCGTCCAACCCGCAGTTCTCGGTCAGCCGGAGCGACATCGACCGCAAGGGCCCCACGTACACGATCGACACGCTCCGGGACCTGCGTGAGCTCCACGGCGACGCGGACCTCTTCTTCATCACCGGTGCCGACGCGCTCGCCCAGATCCTCACCTGGCGCGACGCCGACGAGCTGTTCTCGCTCTCCCACTTCATCGGCGTGACCCGGCCGGGGCATCTGCTCACGGACGACGGGCTGCCGAAGGGGGGCGTCTCCCTGGTGGAGGTCCCCGCCCTCGCGATCTCCTCGACGGACTGCCGCGCGAGGGTCGCCCAGGGCGAACCGGTCTGGTACCTCGTGCCCGACGGCGTGGTCCGCTACATCGACAAGCGCCAGCTGTACCGCGGCGAGTGAGCCACGGAAAGGGGCACCGGTGAACGACCGACAGAACCCGTACGACCCGTACTACCAGCAGCCGCAGATCATCGGCTACGACGAGTACGGGCAGCCGGTGTACCAGCAGCCGGGGCAGCAGCAGTACGACCCGTACGCGCAGCAGCAGCCGGACCCGTACGGAGGCCAGGCGCCCCAGGGCGGCGAGCAGGGCTACGGCTACGACCCGTACGCCCAGCAGCGGCCCCCCGCCCCGCCGCAGCCGTACGACCCCTACGCGGCCCAGCCCCAGCAGGCCCCGCAGCAGGACTACGGCTACGACCGGTACGGGTACGACACCGGGCAGCAGCAGCCCGTGCACGACACCGGGCAGCAGCCCGCCGCGGTCGACACGACCCAGCAGTGGAGCGTCCCGCAGCAGGCCGCCGCCCCCGCGCCCGCCCCGGCCGCCCCGCCTCGTGAGCCCGAGCCGCGTCCGGCGCCGGAGGCGGCCGTGCCCGGGCAGCGCCGCGGTGGCGAGGACTACCGCACCGAGCAGTTCGCCTTCATCGAGGAGCCCGACGAGGACTCCGAAGACGTCATCGACTGGCTCAAGTTCACCGAGAGCCGCAGCGAGCGCCGCGAGGAGGCGCGCCGCCGGGGCCGCAACCGGATCGTCGCGCTGATCGTCGTCGGGGTCCTGGCCGTCCTCGGCGGCGTCGGCTACCTGTGGTCGGCGGACAAGCTCCCCGGCATGTCCGGCGGCGAGAAGGAGAACACCGCGACGACCGGTCCGCAGCGCCGGGACGTCATCGTGGTCCACCTCCACAACACCAAGTCCGGCGGCACGTCCACCGCCCTGCTCGTCGACAACGTCACCACCAAGCAGGGCACCACGGTCCTGCTCCCCAACTCCCTCGCCGTCTCCGACGAGGACGGCACCACCACCACGCTCGGCAAGTCGGTCGAGGACGACGGCACGTCCGGGACCCGGGAGTCGCTGGACACCCTGCTCGGCACCGACATCAGCGGGACCTGGCGGCTCGACACGCCCTACCTGGAGAACCTGGTCGACCTCGTCGGCAACATCGAGGTCGACACCGACACCGCCGTGCCGGGCGCCAAGAAGGGCTCCGGCGACCTGGTGAAGAAGGGCGAGGCGCAGACCCTCAGTGGCCAGATGGCCGTCGCGTACGCCACGTACCGCGGGCCCGGTGAGGCCGAGGCCAAGCAGCTGATGCGGTTCGGGCAGGTCATGCGCGGGGTGCTGCGCAAGATGTCGGACGACCCGCAGGCGGCCACGGTCACCGTTCAGACGCTGGCCCAGATCCTCGACCCGTCGCTGCCCGAGAAGGACCTCGGCGCCTCGCTGGCGAAGCTGGCCGAGCACGCCAAGATCGGCGACTACAAGACCGCACTGCTGCCGGTGCAGGACGACGGCACCCTCACCGACGCGGCCACCGAGAGCGTGGTCAAGGACATCCTCGGCGGCACGGTCAAGGCGCCATCGGCCGACGGGGTGATCCGGGTCGGTATCAAGAACGCCACCGGTGACACCGGCTCCACCGAGTCCGCCCGGGGCAAGCTGGTCAACGGCGGTTTCGCCTTCGTCAACAGCGGGAAGGCCGACGCGGTCGCCTCCTCGCAGGTGGTCTACGCCGAAGCGGCCGACAAGGAGAAGGCGACCCAGGTCGCCAAGACCCTCGGGCTGCCGGCGAGCTCGGTCGAGAAGGGCAAGCCGGCCGGGAACGCGGACGTGTCCGTCCTCCTCGGCCAGGACTACAAGGCCAAGTAGTCGCGGAGGCCGCGGGAGGTCCGGAGCCCAACGGCCCCGGACCTCCCCGGGCGTCCCGCGGGCGGGCCGCGGAATACGGCTGCGTGGGCGGGCCGTTCCCCGTGAGACCCTAGGGGTCTATCCGACCGACGACGAAAGCCTGCTTGTGACCGCCACTGACCGCTCCATCGAGCTCATCAACGCCGCCGCCCAGGCGGCCGCCGACCGGCTCGCGCACGACATCATCGCCTACGACGTCAGCGACGTGCTGTCGATCACCGACGCCTTCCTGCTGGCCTCGGCCCCCAACGACCGCCAGGTCAAGTCGATCGTCGACGAGATCGAGGAGCGGCTGCAGAAGGAACTCGGCGCCAAGCCGGTCCGCCGCGAGGGCGACCGCGACGCCCGGTGGATCCTCCTCGACTACGTCGACATCGTCATCCACGTCCAGCACAGCGAGGAGCGCGTCTTCTACGCGCTGGAGCGCCTGTGGAAGGACTGCCCCGAGCTCGACCTGCCCGAGGACGCGGTGAAGACCCGTGGCAAGGCAGCCGAGCACGCGCAGCTCAACGGCGGTACGGAAGGTGAGCAGAACTGAACGGCAGCAGGAGCGGCAGGGGCCGCAGGATCGTCCTCTGGCGGCACGGCCAGACGGCATGGAACCTGGAACGCCGCTTCCAGGGCTCCACGGACATCGAGCTGACCGAGACCGGCGTCGCGCAGGCCCGCCGGGCCGCCCGGCTGCTCGCCTCGCTGAAGCCGGACGCGATCGTGGCCTCCGACCTGCGGCGGGCCGCGGCCACGGCCGCCGAGCTCGCCGCGATCACCGGGCTCGACGTGGTGCACGACGCGGGCCTGCGTGAGACCTACGCGGGCGCCTGGCAGGGCCTGACCCACGAGGAGATCGTGGAGCGGTACGGCGAGCAGTACGCCGCCTGGAAGCGGGGCGAGCCCGTGCGGCGCGGCGGCGGCGAGCTGGAGACCGAGGTCGCCGACCGGGCCGCCCCCGTGGTTCTCGGGCAGGCCGAGAAGCTGCCCGACGGCGGCACGCTGGTCATCGTCAGCCACGGTGGCACCATCCGGACCACCATCGGCCGGCTGCTGGGCCTGGAGGCGTACCACTGGGAAGGGCTCGGCGGGCTGACCAACTGCTGCTGGTCCGTGCTCGGCGAGGGCGCCCGCGGCTGGCGGCTGCTGGAGCACAACGCCGGCACCCTGCCCGAACCGGTGCTCGGCGACGACACCTGATCCGGCCGCCCCCCGGGACGGCGGGGCCGGATTTCACTTTCCGGCTGGTCACAGGCTAAAGTTCTTCTTGTTCGCAGCGCGGAAGCGCAGGGAAACACAGCGGACAGCGGGGCTATAGCTCAGTTGGTAGAGCGCTTGCATGGCATGCAAGAGGTCAGGAGTTCAATTCTCCTTAGCTCCACAATCGGAAATCCCGTCCCCGCCAGGGGGCGGGATTTCCGCATGTGCGGTCAACAATCCCGAACGCCCCGGCAGTGTGCCCGCAGCGCGCCGAGCAGCGCCCGGCTCTCCTCGTCGGCCGGGGTGTACGTGACGATCCGGCACTCGGGCAGCCCGTTGATGGTCAGTGACACCGAGGTCATCCGTATCTCACCGGCCACCGCCCAGTGCCGGAAGGTCTTCACGCGCCGCCCCGGCGGGACAACGTCCCCGCTGCGCCACAGCCGCGCGAAGTAGGGGCTGGCCTCCGACAGCGCCGCGATGAACGTCTCCCACGCGGGCTCGCCCACATGGCGCCCGTAACCGCTGCGCAGGGTCGCCGCCATCAGGGGCAGCTCCTGGGAGCGGTGCACGACCGGACAGTCCTCCTCGGAGGCTGTGAACAGGGACCACAACGCGTTGCGGACCTTGGTACCCCGCATGGCGGGGATGGCGAAGATGTCCCGGTACCCCGGATTGGTCGCCAGCACGTCGTAGCGCGCGTTGTAGACGGCTGCGGGCAGCGGGTCGAGCGCGTCGATGATGCCCTGGACCTCCTCGCCGACCTCGAAGGCGTCGGACTCCCTCCCCGGCAGGAAGGCGACCCCCGCCAGTTCGTACAGGTGCTCGCGCTCCGGTGGATCCAGCCGCAGCGTCCTCGCCACCGCGTCCAGGACCTGCGGGGACGCGTTGATCGGACGGCCCTGCTCCAGCCAGGTGTACCAGGTCACACCGACTCCGGAGAGCTGGGCGACCTCCTCGCGGCGCAGCCCCGGCGTACGCCGTCGTAAGCCCGGGGCCATGCCCACGTCGGCCGGGGTCACCCGGGCCCGGCGGCCGCGCAGGAAGGCGGCGAGCTCCGGCCGCCTGCCCGTCGCCGGTCCGCTCCGCCGCGTGCGCTGTTGTGCCGTCACCGTCGTCACGCCCCCATCGTCGGTGCTGCGCCCGGCTGTTGCCAGGTGCTGCCAGTACCAGCATCAGCGAGCTCTCGTTACCCGTATGCGTACGGCGCCAGCCTGGAGCCCATGACCGCGACATCCGAGACAACGGCATCACGCTCCGTCACCAGTAGAACCTCCACCACTGACAAGACCCCTGCCCGGCTGCTCGCCGTCGTGCTGACGGCCCAGTTCATGGCCCTGCTCGACATCTTCATCGTGAATGTCGCCGCACCGACCATCCGTACCGAACTCGGCTCGTCCGGAGCCCAGTTGCAGCTGGTGGTGGCCGGATACACCATCTCGTACGCCGTCCTCCTCGTCGCCGGCGCCCGGCTCGGCGGCGTGTTCGGCCACGGACGCGCGCATCTGGCCGGGCTCGCCGTCTTCACCGCGGCCTCGCTCGCCTGCGGACTGGCCGCGGACTCGGGGCAGCTGATCGCCTTCCGGGTGATCCAGGGAGCGGGCGCCGCGGTGATGATCCCGCAGGTGCTCAGCCTGATCCAGCAGCACTTCCCCGGGGCGGCGCGGCTGCGCGCGATCGGTGCCTACAGCGCCGTGCTGGCCACGGGGGCCGCCGCCGGTCAGGTCGTGGGCGGGGTGCTGGTGAGCGTCGACCTGTTCGGGGCGGGCTGGCGGCCCGTCTTCCTGGTCAACGTCCCGATCGGGCTCGCCCTGCTGGTGATCGGCGCGCGTGTGCTGCCGGGGGAGCCGCGTACCGGGGCGGCCCGGAGAGAGGCGCGGGCGCGCGGGTTCGACCCGGTGGGCCTGGTGCTCCTGGCGGCGGCCGTCACGCTGCTGACCGTGCCGCTGGTGCTCGGTCAGGAGCTGGGCTGGCCGGACTGGACATGGGCCTGCCTGCTCGCCTGCGCGGTGGCCCTCACCGGCTTCGTGGCGTACGAGACGCGGCTCGCCGCGCGCGGCGGTGCGCCCCTGATCGCGCCCCGAGTGCTCCGGTTGCCCGGAATCGCGGTGGCGTCGGTGCGCCTTCTGCTGGTGATGGCGGCCAACGCGGGCTTCCTCTTCACGCTGACCCTGCACCTCCAGGGCGGCCTCGGGTACTCGGCGCTGCACGCGGGGCTGATGTGCGCGCCGACCGCGGTGGCCTTCGGCGCGGCCGGGCTGACCTGGCGGCGGTGGCCGGCCCGGCTCCAGCGGCACCTGGTGCCCGGCGGATTCGCGGTACTGGCCGCCGGTGAGGCGTTGACCGGGCTCGTACTGCGGGGCGGGGGCGGCGGGAGCGTCGCCCTGTACGCGGGTTTCGTGCTCATCGGCGTGGGTATGGCTCTCGCGTTCAGCCCCAACCTCGCGGGTGCCCTGGCGGACGTACGGCCGCAGGACGCCGCCGACGCCAGCGGTGTGCTGGTGACGGTGACCCAGCTCGGGCAGGTCATCGGCGTCGCCGCCATCGGCACCCTCTACCTCAACCGCCTCGGTACGCCGGGGCCGCAGGGGTCGGGGCACGCGTTGTGGGTCTGCGAGTTGTCCCTGGCGGCCGTGGCGTGCGCGGGGGCGGTGGCGGGGCTCGTACGGCGGCGGCGGGCGTGAACGGCGGTCGGCTGCTCCCCTTGCGGTGTCATGGCAGAATCGGACCGCCGGAGGGGGCGACGGACCGAACGGGAGGGTGTGCGCGATGCCTGGGAGCCGCCACGAGGTCCCGCAGTCGCCTTTCTTCCGCCGGGGCCGGAGCTGAGCCATGGGTGCACACAGGCGGAAGTGCGACTGGTGCGGCAGCGGTACGCCCATCGTCAGGGACATGGACCCCGTCAACGCGGACTACCAGTACTGGTGCGAGGAATGCGCGCGGGCGCTGATCATAAAAGGCGACCCCATCGAGACCTACCGGGAGCTCGAAGGGGAGCCGATCTACGGCCGGCTCCTGGAGGAGCACTGCACCCTCAAGCGCTTCTACTCCTTCGCCACGGCCTGACCGCTTCCCCTCCTCCGGCGGGTGAGAACCGGACGGAGGGGAATCGATTTGGTGGACGGCCCGGGTGACCGGTACTGTTCTCGATGTCGCCAGGGAGACCGGGCGGCACAACGAGGGGCTATAGCTCAGTTGGTAGAGCGCTTGCATGGCATGCAAGAGGTCAGGAGTTCAATTCTCCTTAGCTCCACAGTGAAGAAGGAACGGCGGGTCATCCGAATCGGATGGTCCGCCGTTCTGCGTGCGGGGGCCGGTGGGCGGCTATGGCCCGGAGGGGGACCGGCTCGGTGCGGTACCCTGACGCCATGCGTGCCGTAGCCCTTCTGCTTAGCGAGCCGCGCTGATCAGTCCCGACCGGTGAGAACGCCTGGTCGGCATCAGCGCGGCGTCCCCTCCTGTGCGAGGGGATTTTTCGTTTCCAAGGACGTGTGTCCGTAGACGTGGATGCCGGCAGATGACGATCGATGGAGCTTTGAGGATCATGAGCGAGACGAATACCGCAGCGGACGCCGCTGCGCCGCACCGCTACACGGCAGCGATGGCCGCCGACATCGAGGCACGCTGGCAGGACTTCTGGGACGCCGAGGGCACGTACGAGGCGCCCAACCCGACCGGTGACCTGGCGGGCGATCCGGAGCTGGCCGCCCGGCCCAAGAAGTTCATCATGGACATGTTCCCGTACCCCTCGGGCGCGGGGCTGCACGTCGGCCACCCGCTGGGCTACATCGCCACCGACGTCTTCGCCCGCCACCAGCGGATGACCGGGCACAACGTCCTGCACACCCTGGGCTTCGACGCCTTCGGCCTGCCCGCCGAGCAGTACGCCGTACAGACCGGCACGCACCCGCGGGTCTCCACCGAGGCCAACATCGAGAACATGACGGCGCAGCTGCGCCGGCTGGGCCTGGGCCACGACAAGCGCCGCTCGTTCGCCACGATCGAGTCCGAGTACTACAAGTGGACCCAGTGGATCTTCCTGCAGATCTTCAACTCCTGGTACGACACCGAGGCGGACCGCGCCCGGCCCATCGCCGAGCTGGTCGCCCAGTTCGAGAGCGGCGAGCGCGCCACCCCCGACGGCCGTGACTGGTCCGCGCTGAGCGCCGCCGAGCGCGCCGACGTCCTGGGCGAGTACCGGCTGGCCTACGCGTCCGACGCGCCGGTCAACTGGTCGCCCGGCCTGGGCACCGTCCTGGCCAACGAGGAGGTCACCGCCGACGGCCGCTCCGAGCGCGGGAACTTCCCCGTCTTCAAGGCGAAGCTGCGCCAGTGGAACATGCGCATCACCGCCTACGCCGACCGTCTGCTGAACGACCTGGACGGGCTGGACTGGCCCGAGGCGATCAAGCTGCAGCAGCGCAACTGGATCGGCCGCTCCGAGGGCGCACGGGTCGACTTCCCGGTCGACGGCGCGGGGAGCGTCACCGTCTTCACCACCCGCCAGGACACCCTGTTCGGCGCCACCTACATGGTGCTGGCGCCGGAGCACGAGCTGGTCGAGCGGATCATTCCCGCCGCCTGGCCCGAGGGCACCCACCCGGTCTGGACGGGCGGCCACGCCTCCCCGGCCGAGGCGGTCACCGCGTACCGCAAGCAGGCCGCCTCGAAGTCGGACGTCGAGCGGCAGGCCGAGGCCAAGGACAAGACCGGTGTCTTCACCGGTGCGTACGCCACCAACCCCGTCAGCGGCGAGCAGATCCCCGTCTTCATCGCCGACTACGTCCTGATGGGCTACGGCACCGGCGCGATCATGGCCGTACCGGCGCACGACGCGCGCGACTTCGCGTTCGCGCGCGCCTTCGAGCTGCCGATGCGCTGCGTGGTCGAGCCGTCGGACGACCGCGGCACCGACGCCTCGACGTGGGAGGACGCCTTCGCCTCGTACGACGCGAAGCTGGTCAACTCCGCCAACGACGAGATCTCGCTGAACGGGCTGGGCGTCGCCGACGCCAAGGCCCGCATCACCGAGTGGCTGAAGGAGCACGGCGTCGGTGAGGGCACCGTCAACTTCCGGCTGCGCGACTGGCTGTTCAGCCGCCAGCGCTACTGGGGCGAGCCCTTCCCGATCGTGTACGACGAGGAGGGCATCGCCCACCCGCTGCCCGAGTCGATGCTGCCGCTGGAACTGCCCGAGGTCGACGACTACTCGCCGCGCACCTTCGACCCGGACGACGCCGACACCCAGCCCGAGACCCCGCTGTCGCGCAACGCCGAGTGGGTCAACGTCACGCTGGACCTGGGCGACGGATCCGGTCCGCGAAGGTACCGGCGCGAGACCAACACCATGCCCAACTGGGCCGGTTCCTGCTGGTACGAGCTGCGCTACCTGGACCCGAACAACTCCGAGAAGCTGGTCGACCCGGCGATCGAGGAGTACTGGATGGGCCCGCGCGAGGGGCAGCCGACCGGGGGCGTCGACCTGTACGTGGGCGGTGCCGAGCACGCCGTGCTGCACCTGCTGTACGCGCGCTTCTGGTCCAAGGTGCTGCACGACCTGGGCCACGTCTCCTCCGCCGAGCCGTTCCACAAGCTGTACAACCAGGGCATGATCCAGGCGTTCGTCTACCGGGACAGCCGCGGCATCGCGGTCCCGGCGGCCGAGGTCGAGGAGCGCGACGGGGCGTTCTACTACCAGGGCGAGAAGGTCTCCCGCGTCCTGGGCAAGATGGGCAAGTCCCTGAAGAACGCCGTCACGCCGGACGAGATCTGCGCAGAGTTCGGCGCGGACACACTGCGCCTGTACGAGATGGCCATGGGCCCGCTGGACGTGTCGCGGCCGTGGGACACGCGTGCGGTCGTCGGCCAGTACCGGCTGCTGCAGCGGCTGTGGCGCAACATCGTCGACGAGGAGACCGGCGAGGTCACCGTGGTCGACTCCGAGCCCGGCGAGGACACGCTGCGCGCGCTGCACAAGGCCATCGACGGCGTCGGCGGCGACATGGCCGGCATGCGCTTCAACACGGCGATCGCCAAGGTCACCGAGCTGAACAACCACCTGACCAAGGCGGGCGGCCCGCTGCCCCGCCCGGTCGCCGAGGCCCTGGTGCTGCTGGTGGCGCCGCTGGCCCCGCACATCGCCGAGGAGCTGTGGCACCGGCTGGGCCACACCGAGTCGGTCGTGCACCAGGACTTCCCGGTGGCCGACCCGGCGTACGTGGTGGACGAGACCGTGACCTGCGTGGTGCAGGTGAAGGGCAAGGTCAAGGCACGCCTGGAGATCTCCCCGTCGATCACCGACGCCGAGCTGGAGGCCCTGGCCCTGGCCGACCCGGCCGTCGTCGCCGCGCTGGGCGGCGCGGGCATCCGCAAGGTCATCGTCCGCGCGCCGAAGCTGGTGAACATCGTTCCCGCGTAGTCACCGCAGCGGGTGGGGGCTTTCCCCTACGGGCAGGTTGGGGGTTCCGCCGGAACCCCCAACCTGCCCGTTCCGTTTACGGTGGAGAGGACCGGTGTACCTGTACCGGAGGCCGTCACACCATCCGAGGGGCGCTCATGGAAGCCGTGATCCTGATCCTGGGGCTGCTCGTCGTCGCCTTCATGGCCCTGGGCGTCTATGCGACGGTCAAGGTCGTCGGGGCGGCCAGGCGCGGCGTGGACCGCACGATCACGCAGGCGCGCCGGACCGTCGAGGACACCACCCTGCGGGCCAAGAGCTACGGGCAGCTGGGCGTCGGCGGTGAGCTGGCGCAGCTGCGCCTGTCGCTGCGCACGTCGATGCGCGCCACCCAGGATGCCCTGCGGACGGGCGTGGCCGAGGACGCGTCGCTGTCGGAGTCCCTGGGACTGTTCGACCGGCTCAGCGCACACGGACACGAGCTGGACGCGGAGCTGAAGGCGCTGGAGCGCGAGCCCGACAAGGCGACGGTGACCTCGCGGCTGCCAGGCCTCAAGGAGCGCACCGAGCAGATCACCCGTTCCGCCGACTCGCTGCGCTGGGCCGCCCGGGACCGGGCACGCAAGTTCGCCGACGACGAGCTGTCGGCGCTGAACGCGCAGATCGACGTGGAGGCGGGGGCGCTGCGGCACTGGACCGCGGTCGATGAGGCGCCGGGCCCCTCGCCGGAGTGGGGCGGCGAGGCGGACGCGCCGGCCGCGGACCACCAGCCGTCGTCCGAAGCACCGGAGGCGGACCGCCGGAAGCCGCCCGAGGCCCTCACCGCCCGGGATCCCCGGCGGAGCACCGCATACCCGTGGCAGAAGTCGGCCCGGCCCGAGACCACCAACTGACCGGTGAACGCCCGGCGGCCGGGACGCGGCGGGGACGGGGCGACCACCGGTGACCGAGGGTGGCAGGATGCGTTGCGAAGCGACCGTGACTGATCACACGCGCGGGGTCGGACTGCCTACTCCGGCCCCCTGCGGGTAACCTCCGGGGCATGTCCCGCCATGTCGCGATCGTCACCGATTCCACGGCCTACCTGCCGCCCGACGCGATGCGGCGGCACGGCATCACGGCGGTGCCGCTGACCGTGGTGCTGGGCGATCAGGCCCTGGAGGAGGGCACCGAGATCTCGGCCCGTTCGCTGGCCCTGGCCCTGCAGAAACGTCGTTCCGTGACGACGTCGCGGCCCAGCCCCGAAGTCTTCGCCGCCACGTACCGGGCCGTCGCGGAGGCCGGTGCGAGCGGCATCGTCTCGCTCCATCTGTCGGCGGAGTTCTCCGGTACGTACGACGCGGCGGTGCTCGCTGCGAAGGACGCCCCGGTGCCGGTGCGCGTGGTCGACACGGGCATGGTCGCGATGGCCCTCGGCTTCTGCGCGCTGTCCGCCGCCGAGACGGCCGAGGCGGGCGGCGGCCTGGACGAGGCGGTGGCGGCGGCCGAGAAGCGCGCCTCGGGCACCTCCGCGTACTTCTACGTCGACACCCTGGACTACCTGCGCCGCGGCGGCCGGATCGGCGCCGCGCAGGCCCTGCTCGGCTCGGCCCTCGCGGTCAAGCCCCTGCTCCAGCTCGACGGCGGCCGGATCGAGCTGCTGGAGAAGGTACGGACGGCCTCGAAGGCGATCGCGCGGCTGGAGGAGATCGTCGCCGAGCGCGCGGGCGGCGGGCCCGTGGACATCGCGGTGCACCACCTCGCGGCTTCCGAGCGGGCGGATCGGCTGGCCGGGCGGCTGCGGGAACGTGTGCCCGGGCTCGTGGACCTGCACGTCAGCGAGGTCGGCGCGGTGATCGGCGCGCACACCGGGCCGGGGCTGCTGGGAGCGGTGGTCTCGCCGCGCTGAGCCACCCGCAGCCCGCCGGACATGTCACCGGGCGGGCGCGTGAGCGGGCGGGCACGTCACTCGGTGGGTGGGCGGGCGGGCGAGTGGGCGGGTACCTCAATCGGCGGGCGCGTCACTCTCCGGAGTGGCCGAGTTATACACAATGGGTCCGTTGTCCACGGAAATGGTCTGTGCTCAACGGGATTCCGCAGGACTGCCTAGCGTCCTGACCCATGGCTTCCCGATCACATCGTGCAACCAGCGGACCCGGCGGAGCGGGTGCCGGCCCCGGCCGTGCCCCGGATTCCGACGGGCGCTTGCGACGAACGGCGCGCCCCGGGCCGGGCCGCCGGCGCCGGACCACGGCCCGATCGGAGGTGGCCGCGGCGGCGCGCGGCAGAGCCGACGCGCTGATGGCGGGCGGGGCCGGGGGGCGCGTCGCGCGGTGGGGGGCCAGGGGGCCCGTTGCCGCGGTGGCGGTTGCGGCGCCCCGTGCGGCGGACTGTGCCGGGGAGGCTTCTTCTCCGCCTGTGGGGCCTGTGGGGCCTGTGGGGCCTGTGGGGCCTGTGGGGCCTGTGGGGCCTGTGGCGTCCGTGGGGCCCGTGGGGCGGTGGGCGGCGGTCGTGTTCGCGGTGCGGGAGCGGCTGCCGGTGTGGGTGCAGCTCAGATGCGGCCTGGAGCCGAAGACCCTTGCCGCGCTCGCCGTGATCCTGGTCGCGGGCGCCGTGTTCGCCGGGATGCACTTCTGGTCCGCCCGGCCGGAGGGCGTCCGGGCTCCTGACATGGTCGGTGAGGCGGTGCACGCGCCCGCGCCGGAGGCGGACGCGGAGCCGGAGAGCAGGGCGCGGCCCGAGCCGTCTCCCGGTCCCGCCGCCGGTCCGGGCGGGCAGATCGTGGTGGACGTCAGCGGGAAGGTGCGGAACCCGGGGTTGCGCAGGCTGCCCGCCGGGTCGCGGGTGGACGACGCGCTGACGGCAGCGGGCGGGGCACGGCCGGGGGCGGACCTGGCGGGGCTCAACCGGGCCCGGGTGCTCATGGACGGCGAGCAGATCGTGGTGGGCGCCCCGCCGGCCGCATCCCCGGCTGCCGGCGGGGGCGGTCCGGTTGCCGAGGGGAGTGGGGGCGGGCCGGTGAGCCTGAACACCGCGACGGCGGAACAGCTGGAGGGGCTTCCGGGCGTCGGCCCCGTTCTGGCCCAGCACATCGTGGACTACCGCGCGCAGCACGGGGGCTTCCGGTCCGTGGACGAACTCCGCGAGGTCAACGGGATCGGCGACCGCCGTTTCGCGGACCTGCGGCCCCGGGTGCGGCCGTGAACGCGGGGGACGCCCTCGGGGCGTCGGGCCCGCGCGCCGTGTCGGCCCTGAGCGCGGAGCCGGAGGCCCACGGGGAGCCGGAGGCCCACGGGGAGCTGGAGACCCACGGGGAGCCGGAGGCCCGCCGGGCTTCCGAGGCTCACGCGGAGCCGGAGGCCCACCGGGCTTCCGAGGCCCACGCGGAGCCGGACATCCACGCGGCGTCGGGCAGGCGGCTGGGGCTTTCCGACCCCCGGCAGGAGGGCCCGGCCGATCTCAGGTTGCTCGCCCCCGCGGCGGCGGCCTGGGCCGGTGCCGGGCTCGCACTGGGCGCTCCCGGGCACTGGGCGGCGATGGGGGTCGTGCTCTGTCTGGGGACGGCCATGGTGCTCCTCGCGGTGGGCCTGCGACGGTCCCGTACGCCGGGCGGGGGTGACGCGGGCGGGGAGGCCGGGGTGAGGGGCGGGGGTGGCGCGGGCGGAGAGGCCGGTGCGGAGGGCGCGTCCGGTGCGGCCTCCGTGTCCGGTGCAGCCCCTGCGTCCTCCGCTTCCGGTGCAGTCCATGCGTCCGATGCCGTGCGCGGACGTGGGCGGGGGCGGTTGCCGGCGACGGCCGTCGCGGCGGTGCTGCTCTGCGCGGCGGCCGGGGCGGCGTCCGCCGGCCTGCACGGCGCCGATGTGCGCCGAGGCCCCCTGCCCGGACTGGCCCGGCAGTTCGCGCGCGTCCAGGCGGAGATCACCCTCACCTCCGATGCCCGGCGTATCTTCCCCCGGGTGCGCGGCGACCACAGCACGCCCGCCTCCCTCCTCCTGGACGCGGAGGTCACCCGGCTGACGCGGGCCGACGGCACGGCCGTACGGCTGCGGACACCGGTCCTGGTCATCGTCCCGCCGGGCGGCGCCGCGGCGGCCTGGCAGCGGCTGCTGCCCTCCACCGGCCTGCGGGTCGCCGGGCGGCTGGCGCCCCCGTCGCACAAGGGCGAACGGGTCGCCGCCGTCCTACGGCCCGACGGAAAAGCCCCGCCCAGAGTGACCGGGCCGCCCAGCCTCCTCCAGCGCACCGCCGGCCGCTTGCGCGCCGGGCTGCGCGAGGCCACCGACGGACTGGGTCCCGACGCGCGGGCGTTGCTGCCCGGACTGGTGGTCGGCGACACCTCACGGATCACCCCCGAGCTGCACGACGTGTTCCGGGCGACCGACCTCACGCATCTGATGGCCGTATCCGGATCCAATCTGGCGATCATGCTCGTTCTGCTCATCGGGCCGCCCGGCCGGGCGCTGCGGGCCGAACGCGGGGGACTGGCGCCCAGGCTGGGGATCTCCCTGCGGATGACCGCACTGCTCGGCGGCGGACTCACGCTCGCCTTCGTCCTGGTCTGCCGGCCCGAGCCGAGTGTGCTGAGGGCCGCCGCGTGCGGGCTGATCACGCTCCTCGCCATCGGCACCGGCAGGCGCCGGACGCTGATCCCCGCGCTGTGCGCCGCTGTGCTGCTCCTGGTGCTCTACGACCCGTGGCTGGCGCGCAGTTACGGCTTCGTGCTGTCGGTGCTGGCCACTGGTGCCCTGCTGACCCTGGCCCCGCGCTGGAGCGAGGCGCTGCGCCTGCGCCGGGTGCCGCCACGGCTTGCGGAGGCGCTGGCCGCCGCGGCCGCCGCGCAGGCGGTGTGCTCGCCCGTGGTGGTGCTGCTCGCCTCCCGGGTGAGTCTGGTGGCGATCCCGTGCAATCTGCTGGCGGAGTTCGCCGTGGCGCCGGCCACGGTCCTCGGGTTCGCCGCGCTGGCCCTGGCGCCGGTGGCGATGGAGGCGGCCGGGCTGCTCGCCGGGGTCGCGGGGTGGCCGGCCGGGTGGATCGCCTCGGTGGCCAGGACCGGAGCGGCGTTCCCCGGGGCCGAGACCGACTGGCCCGACGGCCTCTCCGGGGCCGCGCTGCTGGCCGCCGTGATCCTTGTCCTGGTACCGGCCGCGCGCTGGGCCGGGCGCCGCCCCTGGGTCTGCACGGCCGCCGCGCTGCTGCTGGTCCTCGCGGTGCTCCGGCCGGTGCCGCTGACCCGGGTGCTGACCGGGTGGCCGCCGCCCGGCTGGGCGTTCGCGATGTGCGACGTCGGGCAGGGCGACACCCTGGTGCTCGCGGCGGGGCGGGGCTCCGGCGTGGTCGTGGACGCCGGCCCCGATCCCCGGCTCGCCGACCGGTGCCTGCGCGAACTGGGCGTGCGCCGCGTCCCGTTGCTCCTGCTCACTCACTTCCACGCCGACCATGTGCGGGGCCTCCCCGGGGTGCTGCGCGGCAGGGCGGTGGGCGCGATCCAGACGACGGGCCTGGACGAGCCGCCGGAGCAGGCCGCGTTCGTCCGGAGAACGGCGGCGGGGGCCGGCGTGCCCGTCCTGCGGGCCGCCCCCGGGGAACGGCGGCGGATCGGCGCGCTGGACTGGCAGGTGCTGTGGCCACCGGACGCGGCCCCGGCGGCGGGCCCCGTCCCGTACGACGTGCCGCAGGATCCGAACGATGCCAGCGTCACCCTGCTCGTGCGGACCGGCGGGCTCACCCTGCTGCTGCCGGGCGACCTGGAACCGCCCGCCCAGCAGGCGCTGCTGCTCAGTCATCCGGAGCTGCCCCGCGTGGACGTGCTCAAGGTCGCCCACCACGGCTCCGCGCACCAGGACAGTGCCCTGCTGCGGGCCGTCCGGCCCAGGTTCGCGCTGGTGAGCGTGGGCCGGGACAACCCGTACGGGCACCCGGCGCCCCGGACGGTCGACGCGCTCGCGGAGGAGGGGGCGGTGGTGCTGCGCACCGACAGGGACGGGGCAATCGCGGTGACCGGTGCGGGGAGCGCGCTGCGGGCGGTGGGGCGGTCATGAGGGTGTACGCGGCGGGACGGCGGGCGGCTCCCCAGTCGCCGGTCCGGACGGGGGGCCAGTGGGCCCCTCCCTCAGACCAGCCAGCGCCCGTCGGTCATCAGGTCGCGGCCGGGCTGCTCGTTGGACTCCCGCCACGCCCTGACCGCGTACGGGGTGAAGCGGAGGTACACCCAGGCGGGGCGCCCCCGCAGATCCCAGGAGAACTTCGCGGCGAACGCGTCGCCCGACGCCGGCGGAAGGTCCGCGCCCTCCACCACCTCGGCCGTGGCCTCGATCATGACCACGTCGCGGGTGTGGCCCAGGGCGATGTGGGCCCGGCCCTCCGGCATCAGGTTGACCGCCGTGGGGTTGGTGCGCCGGGTCGCCATCAGCAAGCTCTCCCCGTTCCACACGAACCACAGGGGCACCAGGGTCGGCGTCCCGCCGGCGGAGGCCGTGGACACCCAGGCGTCCGTGTCCTCCTCCAGGCGGTCGAGTACGTCCTGCTTGCGCTGTTCACGGCTGCGCGCCGGTTCCGGAAGGGGCATGCCGCGCACGCTAACCGGCCTCCCGGCCGGGTAACACCGTCGCCGGACCTAGGTCCAGTGGCGCATGGCGCGCGGCCGGGACGGCGGCACAGACTGGCTTCATGGACCCGCAGCTGCCGCAGACCATCGACGCCTACCTGGACCGCATCGGCGCGGCCAGGCCCGCGCGCCCCGACGCCTCGGCGCTGCGCGAACTGCAACTGCGCCACCTCGTCGCCGTGCCCTTCGAGAACCTCTCCATCCACCTCGGCGAGGACATCGTGCTGGAGGACGGACCGCTCCTGGACAAGATCGTGGCCCGCGAGCGCGGCGGCTTCTGCTACGAACTCAACGGCGCGTTCGCCGTACTGCTGCGGGCGCTCGGTTTCCGCGTCACCCTCCTTCAGGCCCGGGTCCACGGTGACGGGGGACGGCTCGGCATCCCGTACGACCATCTGGCGCTGCGCGTCGAGACGGAGGACGGGACCGGGTCGTGGCTCGCCGACGTCGGCTTCGGCGACCACGCCAGGCACCCGCTCGCGCTCGACGACCGCGCCGACCAGGAGGACCCGGGCGGTGTCTTCCGGATCGCCCCGGCCGAGGCCGGCGGCGGGGAGCCCGGGGACCTCGACGTCCTGTGCGACGGCAGGCCCCGGCTCCGGCTGGAGCGGCGGGCCAGGGAGCTGGCGGACTTCCGGGCCGGCGCCTGGTACCACCGCACCTCGCCCGATTCCCACTTCACCCGGGCCCCGGTCTGCTCGCGCTGCACGGACGACGGCCGCATCACCCTCAGCGGCCGCAAGCTCCTCACGACAGCGGGCGGCGAGCGGCACGAGACAGCGCTGGGCAGTGACGACGAGGTGCTGGCGGCCTATCGGGACCACTTCGGCCTGCACCTGGACCGGCTTCCGGGAAATTCGGACCTTCGGTAACACCTACGCCCAAGCCGCAGCCAGCCGCTCTGTTTGCCTCGAACACCTCAAGGGTGGTCGAATGCATGATCGTCGGCGGGCCGCTGCTCCGACAACGACGTCTGCCATCCGGCCCGAGGTGAGCGAATGCCCGGGAGTGTGTGGAGATGTTCGGCCGTTGGTTCGGAAACAAAGGTGCGACGGGTGCCGCTCGGGGCAACGCCCTCGCCGGACTGGTAGTGCCGGACTCGGCAGGCGTCCTCAGCTGCCGGGTGCTCGACCCGGTCAACGAGCCGGTGCCGTTGGCGGAGTTCGTGCTGACGGACCGGGCGGGGCGCAAGGTGGTCGGGGGCGAGACCGACCCGTACGGCAGTGTCATGGCCACCGTCCCGGCGGGGGAGTACCGGCTGGCCGTCACGGCGGAGGGGTTCACCCCCTTCCACGGCTCGGCCACGGTCACCGAGGGCGGCCACGCGAGTCTCGGCGATGTGACCCTCCAGGTCGCCGCCCCGCCGCAGTTGCCCGAGCCGGGCGACTGGGAGATCGAACCGACGCACTCCCAGATCGGGTTCACCGCCCGGCACATCGGGATGGCCCGTATCCACGGCCGGTTCAACACCTTCGCGGGGGCGGTGCGGATCGCCGACCGTATGGAGGACTCGGCGATGCACGTGGTCATGGACGCGGCGTCGATCGACACGAACGTCCAGATGCGCGACGACCACCTGCGTTCCAGCGACTTCCTGGACGTCGGCCGCTATCCGACGCTGGAGTTCTACAGCGACCGCTTCGTGCACCGGGGCGGGACCCGCTGGGGTGTGAGCGGCGCGCTCACGCTGCACGGGGTGAGCCGTACGGTGACCCTCGACACCCAGTACCTCGGGCTGGGCAACGGGATGGAGGGCGAGCGCCGGGCCGCCTGCCGTGCCACCACCCAGCTGCACCGCGAGGACTTCACCCTCACCTGGCAGACGATGCTGGCGCGCGGCATTGCGGTGGTCGGTCCGAGCATCTCCATCGAGATGGACATCCAGATCGTCCCGAAGGGCTGAGTCCCCGCCCCACCACGGGGCGGGGACCGGGGGCGCCTGTCCTACGGCGCCTCCAGCCACCCCTCGTACTCCGCGGCGAACGCGTCGAGCGCCGCCGGGTCGAGACGGTGGTCCGGGTCCTCCACGACGACCAGCCACTGGGCGTCCTCGGCGTCGTCCTCACCGGCCAGCGCGTCGCGCACGAGCTGCGGCTCGTCGGTGACCCCGAAGCGGTCGGCGAGCTCCTCCGCCGCCTCCTCGGCGGCATCGCGGTCGGGCAGCACCAGCACGTGTCTCTCATCGCTCACGTGCTCATTCTCGGATACGGGGGAGGGTGCGGCGGACCCGGCCGCGACCGGGCTGTCAGTGGCCCGTGGGATGCTGGACGGCGATGGCCACCAGAAGGAATTCCACCGACGACCCGCTCGCCCCGCTCACGCTCGCCGTGGGGCAGGAGGACCTGCTTCTCGACCGAGCCGTGCAGCAGGTGGTGGCGGCCGCGCGCGCCGCCGACGCCGACACGGACGTCCGGGACCTCACCCCCGACCAGCTCCAGCCGGGCACGCTCGCCGAGCTGACCAGCCCCTCGCTGTTCGCCGAGCGCAAGGTCGTGGTCGTGCGCAACGCGCAGGACCTGGGCGCGGACACGGTCAAGGACGTCAAGAAGTATCTGGACGACCCGGTCGAGGAGATCACCCTCGTCCTGCTTCACGCGGGCGGTGCCAAGGGCAAGGGGCTGCTCGACGCGGCCCGCAAGGCGGGGGCCCGCGAGGTCGCGTGCCCGAAGACGACGAAGCCGGCCGAGCGGCTGTCCTTTGTACGGGGTGAGTTCCGCGCGCTGGGGCGGTCCGCGACGCCCGAGGCGTGCCAGGCGCTGGTCGACTCCATCGGGAGCGATCTGCGGGAGCTGGCGAGCGCGGTGTCGCAACTCGTCGCGGACATCGAGGGCACGATCGACGAGGCGGTCGTCGGGCGCTACTACACGGGGCGGGCCGAGGCATCAAGCTTCACGGTCGCCGACCGGGCGGTCGAGGGGCGGGCGGCGGAGGCCTTGGAGGCCCTGCGCTGGTCCCTGTCCACGGGCGTGGCGCCCGTCCTGATCACCAGTGCGCTGGCGCAGGGCGTACGGGCGATCGGCAAGCTGTCCTCGGCGCGCGGGGGGCGGCCGGCGGACCTCGCGCGTGAGCTGGGCATGCCGCCCTGGAAGATCGACCGGGTGCGGCAGCAGATGCGGGGGTGGACGCCGGACGGGGTCGCGGTGGCGCTGCGGGCGGTCGCGGAAGCGGACGCGGGGGTGAAGGGGGGCGGGGACGACCCCGAGTACGCGTTGGAGAAGGCGGTGGTAGCCGTGGCGGGTGCGGCGCGGGGCGGGCGTAGCCCCCGGTAGGGGGCGGCCGCGGATGTCCTCAAGCGCCGGACGGGCTGGAACTTGCCGTTCAGGCGTCCTCAAGCGCCGGACGGGCTGGTTCTGCCGTGCGGGCGGGTGTCCTCAAGCGCCGGACGGGCTGGTTCTGCCGTGCGGGCGGGTGTCCTCAAGCGCCGGACGGGCTGGAACTTGCCGTTCAGGCGTCCTCAAGCGCCGGACGGGCTGGTTCTGCCGTGCGGGCGGGCGTCCTCAAGCGCCGGACGGGCTGGGAGGAGCGCTCATGCCGAAGGCCCCGCTCCCTGGGGAAAGGGTGGCGGGGCCTCGGGTTCAGACTGGTGCGTCGCACCCGCGTGGCGAACGCAGGTTCGGTGTGCGGCGCGGGGGCCGGGCAGGAGCGGGGTAGAGGGCCCGCTTGGTCCGTCCCGGCATAGGGATCAGATCGCTCAGCCCTGGAGGGTGGCAGCCTTGGAGGCCAGCGCCGACTTCTTGTTGGCGGCGGCGTTCTTGTGGATGACACCCTTCGAGACGGCCTTGTCCAGCTGGCGGGACGCGGCGCGCACGGCGACGGTGGCCTTCTCGACGTCGCCGGCGGCGACGGCCTCGCGGGCCTTGCGGATCGCGGTCTTGAGCGACGACTTGACGGCCTTGTTGCGCAGGCGCGCCTTCTCGTTCGTCTTGTTCCGCTTGATCTGGGACTTGATGTTCGCCACGAAAGAGCCTTTTCAGGTTCGTTGGATCTTCGATGTGTGTCCGTGCGGCCCGAGAGCCACATGGCACAGCTGTCCACGGTAGCAGGAGCGGTCCGACCGGCCCAAACCGGTCGCCGCCGCGCAGGCGTGGGACGATGGAGGCTACGTACAGATCCGCCCCGACCCGAACCGACCCGAGACACGGCGTCCGGCGTCCGGCGTCTCAAGAATCAGGACCCTGCGTGCCCGCGACTCCTCTCCACGTGCCCGAGCCGAGCCGTACCGACCCGGCGCTGATCCGCAACTTCTGCATCATCGCGCACATCGACCACGGCAAGTCGACCCTCGCCGACCGGATGCTCCAGCTCACCGGGGTGGTCGACCAGCGGCAGATGCGCGCTCAGTACCTCGACCGGATGGATATCGAGCGCGAGCGCGGCATCACCATCAAGTCCCAGGCGGTCCGGCTGCCCTGGGCGCCGACCACCGGTGAGGGCCAGGGCAGCACCCATGTCCTCAACATGATCGACACGCCGGGCCACGTCGACTTCACGTACGAGGTCTCCCGGTCGCTGGCCGCCTGCGAGGGCACGATCCTGCTGGTCGACGCCGCGCAGGGCATCGAGGCCCAGACCCTGGCCAACCTCTACCTGGCGATGGAGAACGACCTCACCATCGTCCCGGTGCTCAACAAGATCGACCTGCCGGCCGCGCAGCCCGAGAAGTTCTCCGAGGAGCTGGCCCACCTCATCGGCTGCCAGCCGGAGGACGTGCTCAAGGTCTCCGCGAAGACCGGGATGGGGGTGGACGCGCTGCTCGACCGCGTCGTCCGGGACGTCCCGGCCCCGGTCGGTAACGCCGACGCGCCCGCCCGCGCGATGATCTTCGACTCGGTCTACGACTCGTACCGGGGCGTCGTCACGTACGTCCGTGTCGTCGACGGCTCGCTGAACAAGCGCGAGCGGATCCGGATGATGTCGACCGGCGCCACGCACGAGCTGCTGGAGATCGGTGTCTCCTCGCCGGAGATGACGCCCTCCGACGGCATCGGCGTCGGCGAGGTCGGTTACATCATCACCGGGGTGAAGGACGTCCGGCAGTCCAAGGTCGGTGACACGATCACCTCGCTGAACAACGGGGCGACCGAGGCGCTGGGCGGCTACAAGGACCCCAAGCCGATGGTGTTCTCCGGGCTCTACCCGCTGGACGGCTCAGACTACCCGGACCTGCGCGAGGCCCTGGACAAGCTCCAGCTCAACGACGCCGCCCTGGTGTACGAGCCGGAGACCTCCGCGGCGCTCGGCTTCGGCTTCCGCGTCGGCTTCCTCGGCCTGCTCCACCTGGACGTGGTCCGCGAGCGGCTGGAGCGCGAGTTCGGCCTCGACCTCATCGCCACCGCGCCCAACGTGGTCTACCGGGTCGAGATGGAGGACGGCACCGAGCACGTCGTCACCAACCCGAGTGAATTCCCCGAGGGCAAGATCGACAAGGTGCACGAGCCGGTCGTCCGGGCCACGGTCCTGGCGCCCAGCGAGTTCATCGGCGCGATCATGGAGCTGTGCCAGCAGCGCCGCGGCACCCTCCTCGGCATGGACTACCTCTCCGAGGACCGGGTCGAGATCCGCTACACGCTGCCGCTCGCGGAGATCGTCTTCGACTTCTTCGACCAGCTGAAGTCCAAGACCCGCGGTTACGCCTCCCTCGACTACGAGCCCACCGGCGAGCAGTCGGCCCAGCTCGTCAAGGTCGACATCCTGCTGCACGGCGACAAGGTCGACGCGTTCTCCGCGGTCACGCACAAGGACAAGGCGTACGCGTACGGCGTGCGCCTCGTCGCCAAGCTGCAGAAGCTCATCCCCCGGCAGAACTTCGAGGTGCCGATCCAGGCGGCCATCGGCTCCCGGGTGATCGCCCGTGAGACCGTCCGCGCCATCCGCAAGGACGTGCTCGCCAAGTGCTACGGCGGCGACATCTCCCGTAAGCGCAAGCTGCTGGAGAAGCAGAAGGAAGGCAAGAAGCGGATGAAGATGGTCGGCAACGTGGAGGTGCCGCAGGACGCGTTCATCTCCGTGCTGTCGACCGACGAGTCCGCCGGGGAAGGCAAGACCAAGAAGTAGTCCCGGCAGGACAGGCGGCCCCCGTATCGCAGGCAGCACGCTGCGATACGGGGGCCCGTTCGTTATCAAGCGGGGTCCGATTGCCTCTTACGCGGGGCGCGCGGGCGCTCTACCCTGATCACGACTTCTTAGTTACTCGCCAGTTAAGCAAGCGGGATCGCAGCACGTAGACGCAGACAGCAGCAAGCACCACCGCCGCAGGCCCGGAGGATGTCGTGAGCGACACACAGACCATGATCGATAACCGTCCGCCCTCCGTGGCGACCCTCTTCATCGACCGGGTGGCGGCCACCCCGGACGGGGAGGCGTACCGCTACCCGGTGCCCGCGGCCGGCGGCGATGGCCCCGACGAGTGGAAGTCGCTCAGCTGGGCGCAGGCCGCCGAGCGGGTGTACGCCGTGGCCGCCGGGCTGATCGCGCTCGGCGTGAACCCGGAGGAGCGCGTCGCTCTCGCCTCGTCCACCCGGGTCGAGTGGATCCTCGTCGACCTCGGCGTCATGTGCGCGGGCGCCGCGACCACCACGGTCTACCCCTCCACCAACGCCGAGGAGTCGGCGTTCATCCTCGCCGACTCCGAGAGCCGGGTCCTGATCGCCGAGGACGCCGCCCAGCTGGCCAAGGCCCGCGAGCGCCGCGCCGAGCTCCCGGACCTGGCGCACGTCGTGGTCATCGACGCGGAGGGCGCCGGTCCGGCCGAGGGCGACCCCGAGGGCTGGGTGCTCACCCTGGCCGAGCTGGAGGCCCTGGGCGCCGAGCACCTGGCGAAGAACCCGGCGGCGGTCCGCGAGCGCGTCGACGCCATCACCTCCGAGCAGCTGGCGACCCTCATCTACACCTCGGGCACCACCGGCCGCCCCAAGGGCGTACGGCTGCCGCACGACAACTGGTCGTACATGGCCAAGGCCACCGTCTCCACCGGCCTGATCACCAAGGACGACGTCCAGTACCTCTGGCTGCCGCTCGCCCACGTCTTCGGCAAGGTCCTCACCTCCGGGCAGATCGAGGTCGGCCACGTCACCGCCGTCGACGGCCGCGTGGACAAGATCATCGAGAACCTGCCGGTCGTCCAGCCGACCTACATGGCCGCCGTGCCGCGCATCTTCGAGAAGGTCTACAACGGGGTCGCGGCCAAGGCGCGCGCGGGCGGCGCCGCCAAGTACAAGATCTTCCAGTGGGCGGCCGGCGTCTCCCGCGAGTACGCCAGGGTCTCCCAGGACAACTTCCGGCGCACCGGCAAGGCCTCCGTGCCCTTCGCGCTCGGCAGCAAGCACAAGGTCGCCGACGCGCTGGTCTTCGCCAAGATCCGCGAGGCGTTCGGCGGCCGGCTCCGCGCCTGCGTCTCCGGCTCCGCCGCGCTCGCCCCCGACATCGGGCTCTTCTTCTCCGGCGCCGGCATCCACATCCTGGAGGGCTACGGCCTCACCGAGTCGAGCGCCGCCTCCTTCGTCAACCCGGGCGAGAGCTACCGCACCGGCACGGTCGGCAAGCCGCTGCCCGGCACCGAGGTGCGGATCGCCGACGACGGCGAGATCCTGCTGCGCGGCCCCGGCATCATGCAGGGCTACCAGGGCCTGCCGGACAAGACCGCCGAGGTGCTGGAGGCCGACGGCTGGTTCCACACCGGCGACATCGGCGAGCTCTCCGTCGACGGCTACCTCCGGATCACCGACCGCAAGAAGGACCTGATCAAGACGTCGGGCGGCAAGTACATCGCGCCCGCCGAGGTCGAGGGCCAGTTCAAGGCCGTGTGCCCGTTCGTCTCCAACATCCTCGTGCACGGCGCGGACCGTAACTTCTGCACCGCGCTGATCGCCCTGGACGAGCCCACCATCCTCGGCTGGGCCGCCGAGAACGGCCTGGGGGGCAAGTCGTACGCGGACGTCGTGGCCTCCCCGAAGACCGTCGAGCTGATCGACGGCTACGTGAAGCGCCTCAACGAGGGCCTCCAGCGCTGGCAGACCATCAAGCAGTTCCGGCTGCTCCCGCGCGACCTCGACATCGAGCACGGCGAGGTCACGCCCAGCCTCAAGCTGAAGCGGCCGGTCGTCGAGCGCACCTACAAGGACCTCATCGAGGAGATGTACGCCGGTTCCCGGGAGGCGTGATCCGCACTCCGCGCGGCGCCCGCTCCACCTCCCCACGCCCCCCGAAAGCCCCCCGCGCACTCCGGCGCGGGGGGCCGGCGCGTTCTCGCAGCAACATCGTGACCTCCCACTTCGGTAACTCGACGCGTATGTGAGGGGCCGATCTGTCACTCTGTCCGTGTCGTCAGCGGCGCACCACGGAGAAACAGGCAGAGCGAGAACAGGTCAGGAGCCGCCCTGTGGGGTCCATTCCCTTGCAGCGGGACATCGTGCAGCGTCCCGGAACCACCGCCGCCACAGGCGCACAGCCGGTCGCCCGGACCAGCCTCCCCGGCAACCTCCTCGCGCCCGCCGCGGCCCGGCGGTTCGTCACCGCCGCGCTGGACGAGTGGACCGGGCTCGGCCTGCCCGCCGCGGTCGGGTTCAGCGAGCGGCTGTCCGACGACGCGGCGATGATCGTCAGCGAGCTGGTGACCAACGCCGTCGTGCACGCGGGCACCGCGGTCGAACTGCTCTTCCGGCTGGAGGAGGCCACCGAGGACGAGGAGGCCGCACTGGTCCTGGAGGTCGCCGACCACCACCCCGGCCGCACGGTCCGCGGCGACCACGCGCACAGCGCCGAGAACGTGGGCGAGCCGGCCGACTACGGGCGCGGCCTGGACATCGTCGCCGCCCTCGCCGAGCGGTGGGGCATCACCTACCGCACCGGCACGAAGACCGTCTGGGCCCGGCTCCCCGTGGACGACTGGAATCCGTTCCCCGAGGGACGCGGCGAGACCGGCCTCGACCGGGGGCTGCGCGCCGCCGAACTGCTCGCCCCCACCGCCCGGCGGCCCGCCCGCGACGACGGGGACTGGGCCGGGCGCGGCGCGCTGTCGTTCCTCGCCGAGGCGTCCGACCTGCTGGCCGGGCAGCTGGACGAGGACATCGTGGCGGCCCTCGCCGGTCAGTTACTCGTCCCCCGCCTCGCCGACTGGTGCGCGATCTGGCTGGAGCCCGAGAGCGGCGGCCCCGCGGCCGTCCCCCGCCTCGCCAAGATCTGGCACGTGGACGAGGAACGGATCGGTCCGCTGCGCGCCCTGCTGGAGGGCGACCCGCTCCGGCTGCCTGAACGCGTCGGCACCGGTGCCGTCTCCATGCCGTGGCCCGGCAGCGCGGAGGACGGCGAACCACCGGACGAGGAGGAGGGCGTCGCGTTCGCCTACCGCGTCACCTCGGGCGGCCGCACCCTCGGAGCCGTGCTGCTGGGCCGCGAGTCCACCGACCGCCTGCCCGACGAGCTGACGGCCCTCATCGAGGACTTCGTGCGCCGGGTCGGCCTCGCCGTGGGCGCCGCCCGCGCCTACACCCGCCAGGCCACCATCAGCCGCATCCTCCAGCGCGGGCTGCTGCCCAGCAAGGTCGCCCGGATACCGGGCGTGGCCAGCTCCCTCGTCTACGAACCGAGCGACGACGGCGTCGTCGGCGGTGACTTCTACGACATCTTCCCGTGCCCCGGCGACCGCTGGTGCTTCGTCCTCGGCGACGTCCAGGGCAGCGGCCCCGAGGCCGCCGTCGTCACCGGCCTGGCCCGCCCCTGGCTGCGGCTGCTGGCCCGCGAGGGTTTCCAGGCCGACGAGGTCCTGGTCCGCCTCAACCGGCTGCTCCTGGACGACGCCATGGAGGCCGCCGAGGCCGCCGCGCTCATGGTCGCCGCCGCCGGCGGCCAGCACTCCGCGGACAACGGCGGGCAGTCCCGCTTCCTGTCCCTGCTGTACGGGGAGCTGGTGCCGCTGCCCGGCGGCGGCGCGCGCTGCACCCTGGCCAGCGCCGGGCACCCGCTGCCGCTGCTGCTGCGCCCGGACGGCACCGTGCGGCCCGCCGCCGAGCCGCAGCTGCTGCTCGGACTGATGGACGACGCCGTCTACGGGACCCAGAGCTTCGACCTAGCGCCCGGTGACAGCCTGCTCTGCGTCACCGACGGGGTCACGGAGCGGCGCTCGGGCGCCCTGATGTTCGACGACGGGGACGGGCTGGCGAAGGCGCTGTCGGGGTGCGCGGGGCTGAGCGCGGAGGAGATCGCGGAGCGCATCAAGCACGCCGTGCACGACTTCGCCGAGCGCCCGCCGGACGACGACCTGGCGCTGCTGGTGCTCCAGGCCGAGTAGTAGCGCCGGTCCGGGGTGTGGCGTCCGTTCGCCGGGCGGCGCGCGACAATGGGCGGTATGCCTTCCGTACTGCCCGATGGTGAACCCGTGCCCGACGACGGGGCGCTGCCCCGCCATGCCCTGGAAGGCGCAGCCGGCCGCCCGCTCGGCTTCTACCTGCACGTGCCGTACTGCGCGACCCGCTGCGGCTACTGCGACTTCAACACGTACACGGCGACCGAGCTGCGCGGCTCCGGCGGCGCGCTGGCCTCCCGCGACAACTACGCCTCCCACCTCGTCGGCGAGATCCGCCAGGCCCGCAAGGTCCTCGGCGACGACCCGCGCCCGGTCCGCACGGTCTTCGTCGGCGGCGGCACGCCGACCCTGCTGGCCGCGGCTGACCTGGTCCGGATGCTGGCGGCGGTCCGCGAGGAGTTCGGGCTCGCGGACGACGCCGAGATCACCACCGAGGCCAACCCGGAGTCCGTCGGCCCCGCCTACCTGGCCGAGCTGCGCGAGGGCGGCTTCAACCGGATCTCCTTCGGCATGCAGAGCGCCCGGCAGCACGTCCTGAAGATCCTCGACCGCACGCACACCCCGGGCAGGCCCGAGGCGTGCGTGGCCGAGGCGCGTGCGGCCGGCTTCGAGCACATCAACCTGGACCTGATCTACGGCACCCCCGGCGAGTCCGACGACGACTGGCGCGCGTCCCTGGACGCGGCGATCGGTGCCGGGCCCGACCACGTGTCCGCGTACGCCCTGATCGTGGAGGAGGGCACCGGCCTCGCCCGCCGCATCAAGCGCGGCGAGATCCCGATGACCGACGACGACGCGCACGCCGACCGCTACCTCATCGCGGACGAGGCGATGGCCGCCGCCGGCTACTCCTGGTACGAGGTCTCGAACTGGGCCCGTACGCCCGAGGGCCGCTGCCTGCACAACGAGCTGTACTGGCGGGGCGCCGACTGGTGGGGCGCCGGGCCGGGCGCGCACAGCCACGTCGGGGGCGTGCGCTGGTGGAACGTGAAGCACCCGGGGGCGTACGCACAGGCTCTGGCCGAGGGGCGTTCGCCGGGGGCCGGGCGAGAGATCCTGTCCGCCGAGGACCGCCGCGTCGAGCGCATCCTGCTGGAACTGCGGCTCGTGGACGGCTGCCCGCTCTCCCTGCTCGCCCCCGCCGGCCTCGCGGCGGCCCGCCGGGCGGTGGCCGACGGCCTCCTGGAACCGGCACCGTTCGAGTACGGGCGGGCCGTGCTGACGCTGCGCGGGCGGCTGCTGGCCGACGCGGTGGTGCGCGACCTGGTGGACTGAGCGGGGCGCCCAGGGGCGTACGCGCATCCAGGCGTACGCCCCTGAGCACGCCCGGTACGCGTTGACCAAGGCGTACGCCCCCGAGTACGCCCCGCTCACTTCAGCGGGCAGCCCGCCGGTGTCAGCGCCCGCGCCCCCGCCGCCCGGCCGCAGATGATCCGGGCGCGGCTCCGGCCGTCCGGGTAGGTGATCTGCACGACGTCCAGCCCGTGGCCCGCCTGCGCCTCGTACGGGATGAAGCCGCGGAAGGTGACCGTCCCCGTGGGCATCTTCCGCAGATTCACCGCGTAGAGGTTCGCCCATGTCTCCGCGGCGCTGTTCGCCGCGTCGCCGTGGCTCGCCGCGTCGTACAACGCGGCCGTGGCGCTGTACGCCATCACCGACTGGCCGCTCGCGAAGAGCGGGTCCTCGTACGGTTTCGACGCAGGCAGGCGGGGAAGCGTCGCGCCCTCGGACAGCAGCTTCCCCAGGGCCCGGCGCGACTCCTCGTAGAAGCCGTCGGCGCGGCCGCGGCTCATCGGTGCGAGGGTCGTGTGGTACAGCGTGACGTTCCTCGTGGTGTCCGTGCTCGCGTCGAGCCGGGCCTTGGACAGGTCGTCGCCCGTGAAGACGGTGATCGGGCGGCGCGAACAGCTGTGGGTGAGCCGGCTCATCAGGTTGGCGACGTCCTCGACCCGGCCCGCGAAGTACAGGGCGTCCGGCGCCGGGTCCGCCGCGCAGATCCGCTGCACCGGCCGGTCCAGGTCGGCGCTGCTGCGGCGGCCGAGGTCGTACTCCACGGGATCCGACAGCTCGAAGCCCGACTTCTCCAGCATCGCGCTGCCCACCTCCTGCTGCTCCAGCGTGTAGCGGTCCTTGTCGTTGTTGCCGAGCTTGCGCGACAGGACCAGGGCATGCGGCTTGTGCTTGCCGGCCGCCTTTTCGGCCACCTGCTCGGCGACGAGGCCGAGGGCGTCCGCCTGCTCCCGGTCGGTGGCCGCCAGGCCGAAGTAGTTGGAGTAGTCCGTCGCCAGATAGCCGCCGGAGTTGGTGGTGTCCACCACGGGCAGGCCCGCCTGCTGAAGGAGCGCGGTGGCCTCCGGGCTGTCCGTGGTGTCGCGTCCGAGCCCGACCACGCCGACGACCGACCGGTCCCTTTCGGCCACCTCGATGATCTTCTTCACCGCGGGTATCTGCTGGAGCATGTCCTGCCCGCCGTTGGCGCTCAGCACCCGCAGCTTGACGGAGAAGTCCAGCGTGTTGGTGTGGTGCTGGAAGAGATAGACGCCGGTCAGCTCCTCCAGGGCCTTGCGGGTGCGCTCCGGGGACGGGGCGGTGAACGGGCCCGCGTAGATCAGCGTGACGTACTTGTCGCCCGGCTCGATCGAGGCGTTCTCCTCGGCCACCGCCCGCTCGATCCGGTCGAAGGTGACCCCCGCCCCGGCCCCGTCCAGCTCCAGTTCGTTGCCCTCCGCGAAGCGCACCCGGGTGGTCGTCGCCACGCCGACGCACTCCTTGCCCCCGCCGCCCGGACCGTCCAGCCGCACCGAGTCGGTGTCGACGTCCGTGAGCGGGCCGTGGCAGTAGCGATCGGCCAGGTGGTTGCTCAGCAGCATCGTCCCCAGCAGCGCGCCGGCCATCAGGACGGCGACCGTCGTCCGCGACATCACCCACCACACCCACGTCCTGCGCACCCGCTCCGTGGACAGCTGCGCGTGCGCGTGCTCATGGGTCAGCTGCGCCGTCGACAGCGGCAGCCGCAGCACCCAGGCGGGTGTGGCCGTGCCCGAGGGCGACTGGCCCACGCTGAGGTGGCCGACCCAGTCCTCGTACCTGGCCCGCGCCGCACCCGTGTGCGCGGGCGGCGGGTCGGGCGGCAGCGGCGGGGTGTGCCGCAGGATCTCGGCCGCCGGCAGGGAGGCCAGGAGCAGCAGCGGATCGACCTCGCTGCGCCGGGAGCGGACGTTGTTGACCGCGTTGATCAGCTGGACGCCGCCGTTGCTCTGGACGGCCCTCGGCAGGAAGACCACCGGCGGTACGGTCCGCTTGCCGCGCCGCCAGTCCGCGGCGTGCGGCCGGTAGTTGTTGCGCAGGTCCTCCAGCAGCGCCTGGACCCGCAGCTCCAGGTGGAACTGGCGGGACCGCTCGTCGCCCGCCGCCGCGTCGGCCACCCGCCCGGCGACCACCGCCGCCCGCGCCCGGATCACCCGCCACGAACCGCTCGGGGAGAACCGGGACCAGCCGTCCGACGGATAGCCGGTACTGGCGGCGGCCAGCGACGAGGTGGTGGCGAACCACTTGCTGGCCCGGCGCAGCCACAGCAGCGGCGGCGCCGACGTCGACAGCAGCCGGACCACCGCGAGCCCGAGGACCGCCCCCACGGCCACCAGCACGGTCGGCAGCCAGCCGATCTCGCCGAGCAGCACACCCAGGACCGCGATGACCACGGCCCCCACGAACGTCTCCGGCCGCACCGACTCACGGAACGCGGTCCACCAGGTGCCCCGGCCGCTCCGCCCGGCCCGCCAGCGCAGCGCGCTCAGCTCCTCCAGGATCCGCTCGTCGCGCTGGTCCCGGGAGCAGCCCGGGTCCGGGTCCCGCAGCACGGCCTCGGTGGCCTGTTCGATGGCGCCGAGCAGCCGGGAACGGGGGAAGGCGAACGGTTTGTACTGCGAGCCGCCCCGGGTCTCCCACGGCTTCTCGGTCAGCGTGCGGACCATGTCGAGCGCCGCGTCGTACGGGGTGTCGCCGCGCCCGTCGAGCAGTCTCAGGGGGACGCGGCGCGGCTGGTTGGCCCGGTGGATCTGGCGCACGATCTGCTCGACCCGGGCGTCCACGGCGGGCGGCACGTCGGCGTCGGCGGCCTGGAGGACCACCAGCGGCATCACGGGCCGGTTGTCGCGGTAGCGGTCGATGAGCTGCTGCACGAAGTGGAAGACGGCGGAGGCCGCCTCGTTCTCCGCACTGTCCCGCCAGACCTCGCGTGCCATCGCCCCGTGCCTTCCCTCGCGAAAAGAGCCTGGCCCCACTCAATAACCGATGATGTGTGCGAGGCGCAGGCATTCATCCGGATCGGTGCCGGATCGACGGGAAGGCCCGCCGGACATCAGTCCGGAAGGGTGACGAAATCGATCAATTCCTCGACCCGGCCCAGGAGTTCGGGCTGGAGGTCGCGGTAGGAGCGGACCGAGGACAGGATGCGCTGCCAGGCCGCGCCGGTGTTCTCCGGCCAGCCCAGCGCCCGGCACACGCCCGTCTTCCAGTCCTGCCCGCGCGGCACCACCGGCCATCCGGCGATCCCCACCGACGCGGGCTTCACGGCCTCCCACACGTCGATGTACGGGTGTCCGACCACCAGCACGTCGCCGTCCGACACCTGGGCCGCGATCCGGGACTCCTTGGAACCGGGCACCAGGTGGTCGACCAGCACCCCGAGGCGGGCGTCCGGCGCGGGTGCGAACTCCCGCACGATCGCCGGCAGGTCGTCGATCCCCTCCAGGTACTCCACGACCACGCCCTCGATGCGGAGGTCGTCGCCCCAGACCCGCTCGACCAGCTCCGCGTCGTGCCGTCCCTCCACGTAGATCCGTCCCGCCCGCGCCACCCGCGCCCGCGCCCCGGGCACCGCCACCGAACCGGAAGCCGTACGCGCGGGCCGTACCGGACCCCCGGCCGACGGGCGCACCAGCGTGACGACCCGGCCCTCCAGCAGGAAGCCGCGCGGCGCCATCGGGAAGACCCGGTGCTTGCCGAACCGGTCCTCCAGGGTCACCGTCGGCCCCTCGGCGGTCTTCTCGCACCGGATGACCGCGCCGCAGAATCCGGTGACCGCCTCCTCCACGACCAGATCGGTCTCGGCGGGCACCTCCGGGGCGGGGGCGGACTTCTTCCACGGCGGGGTCAGATCGGGCTGGTAGCTGCGCATCGCACGACGATAAGCGGGGAAGAGCCGCGACACGCCGAACCGGGAGGCCACCTGCCCACCCGCCTTCCCCGCCAGGAAGCGGCCGAGCACCCGCCGCCCCTACGACACGCCGAACCGCCCCGCCAGCGCCTCCCGCTGCGCCCGGACGAACGCCGCGTCCACCACCGCCCCGTGCCCCGGCACGTACAGCGCGTCGTCGCCGCCCTTCTCCAGCAGCCGGTCCAGCGCCGCCGGCCAGCGCGCCGGGCGGGCGTCCGGGCCCGCCTGGGGTTCGCCGGACTCCTCGACCAGGTCGCCGCAGAACACCAGGGCGGGTGAGCCCGGGACCAGCACCGCGAGGTCGTGGCCGCTGTGCGCCGCGCCCATGTTCACCAGGACCACCTCCCGGCCGCCGCCCAGGTCCACCGCCAGCTCCCCGCGCACCTCGTGGCCCGGGGCGACCAGCACATCGACGGACCCGGCCGCGTCCGCCTCGGGCAGGCCCTGGGCCACCGCGTCCGCGTACAGCTCGTCCGCCCCGCGCCGCAGCAGCTCCGCCGCGCCCTCGGAGCCGTACACCCGCGCACCGGCGAACGCCGCCGTGCCCAGCACATGGTCGAAATGGGGGTGGCTGAGTGCGATGTGCGTCACCCTCCGGCCGAGCAGCGCCTCGGCCTGGGTGCGCAGTTCCACGCCCTCGCGCAGTGACGAGCCGGTGTCGCAGAGCAGCGCCCCGCCCGGACCGGCCACCAGCAGGGCCGTCGCGTCCCAGCGGGGAAGGCGCCGGCGGCCCGTTCCGTGACCCAGCCGCTCCCATCCGAAGTCTTCCCAAGAGGCATCCATGCGGCGACGCTATCGGCAGCGACCTGCGCGATCGGGCGGCACGGTGGCCGGTCGCCCTTGCTAGGGCACCACCCCGTCGCCGTACACTTGCCGGGGATCGCTGGCACTCGTACGCACCGAGTGCCAGGAGGAATCCCGGGAACGGCCCGGGACACCGACGTGGAGAGCTGGAGGTGTGCGCGCGATGCTCAGCGAACGCAGACTCGAAGTGCTGCGCGCGATCGTCCAGGACTACGTCGGGACCGAGGAGCCAGTCGGCTCCAAGGCGCTCACCGAGCGGCACAAGCTGGGGGTCTCCCCGGCGACCGTCCGCAACGACATGGCGGTGCTGGAGGAGGAGGGCTTCATCGCCCAGCCCCACACCAGCGCCGGGCGCATCCCGACGGACAAGGGCTACCGGCTCTTCGTGGACAAGCTGGCGGGCGTCAAGCCCCTCTCGTCGCCGGAGCGCCGCGCCATCCAGAACTTCCTCGACGGCGCGGTCGACCTGGACGACGTCGTGGGCCGTACCGTACGGCTGCTCGCGCAGCTGACCCGGCAGGTCGCCGTCGTGCAGTACCCCTCGCTGACCCGTTCGACGGTGCGGCATGTGGAGCTGCTGTCCCTGGCCCCGGCGCGGCTGATGCTCGTGCTGATCACGGACACCGGCCGGGTCGAACAGCGGCTGGTGGACTGCCCGGCGCCGTTCGGCGAGACCTCCCTCGCCGATCTGCGGGCCCGGCTCAACAGCCGGGTGGTGGGGCGCCGGTTCGCGGACGTCCCGCAGCTGGTGCAGGACCTGCCGGAATCCTTCGAGAGCGAGGACCGGGGAACCGTGTCCACCGTCCTCTCGATCCTGCTCGAAACCCTCGTCGAGGAGACGGAGGAGCGGCTGATGATCGGCGGCACCTCCAACCTCACCCGCTTCGGACACGACTTCCCGGTGATGATCCGGCCGGTGCTGGAGGCACTGGAGGAGCAGGTCGTGCTGCTGAAGCTGCTCGGCGAGGCCAAGGACTCGGGCATGACCGTACGCATCGGGCACGAGAACGCCCACGAGGGGCTCAACTCCACGTCCGTCGTCGCGGTCGGCTACGGTTCGGGCGACGAGGCAGTCGCCAAACTCGGCGTGGTCGGACCGACCCGCATGGACTACCCCGGAACGATGGGAGCGGTACGCGCAGTGGCACGTTACGTCGGACAGATCCTGGCGGAGTCGTAAGTGGCCACGGACTACTACGCCGTACTCGGCGTGCGCCGCGACGCTTCCCAGGACGAGATCAAGAAGGCATTCCGGAGGCTCGCCCGCGAGCTGCACCCGGACGTCAACCCCGATCCGAAGACCCAGGAGCGGTTCAAGGAGATCAACGCCGCTTACGAGGTCCTGTCGGACGCGCAGAAGAAACAGGTCTACGACCTCGGCGGCGATCCGCTCTCGCAGTCCGGCGGCGCCGGCGCGGGCGGCTTCGGCCAGGGTGGCTTCGGCAACTTCTCCGACATCATGGACGCGTTCTTCGGTACGTCGTCGCAGCGCGGGCCCCGCTCGCGCACCCGGCGCGGCCAGGACGCCATGATCCGGCTGGAGATCGACCTCTCCGAGGCCGCCTTCGGCACCACCAAGGACATCCAGGTCGACACCGCCGTCGTCTGCACCACGTGCAGCGGCGAGGGCGCGGCCCCCGGCACCTCGGCGCAGACCTGCGACATGTGCCGCGGTCGCGGTGAGGTCTCCCAGGTCACCCGGTCCTTCCTCGGCCAGGTCATGACCTCCCGTCCCTGCCCGCAGTGCCAGGGCTTCGGTACGGTCGTGCCGACCCCGTGCCCGGAGTGCGCCGGCGACGGCCGCATCCGCTCGCGGCGCACGCTGACCGTGAAGATCCCCGCCGGTGTCGACAACGGCACCCGCATCCAGCTCGCGGGCGAGGGAGAGGTCGGCCCCGGCGGCGGCCCCGCCGGCGACCTCTACGTCGAGATCCACGAGCTGCCGCACGCGGTGTTCCAGCGCCGCGGCGACGACCTGCACTGCACGGTCACCATTCCCATGACGGCGGCGGCCCTCGGCACCAAGGTGCCGCTGGAGACGCTGGACGGCCTGGAGGAGGTCGACATCCGGCCGGGCACCCAGTCCGGCCAGTCCGTCCCGCTGCACGGGCGCGGCATCACCCACCTGCGGGGCGGGGGTCGCGGCGACCTCATCGTGCACGTCGAGGTGATCACCCCGATGAAGCTGGACCCGGAGCAGGAACGCCTCCTGCGCGAACTGGCCAAGCTGCGCGGCGAGGAGCGGCCCACCGGCCAGTTCCAGCCGGGCCAGCAGGGCCTGTTCTCCCGTCTGAAGGACGCCTTCAACGGCCGCTGACGGTCGCGCGCACGCGGTACGGGCCCGGCCTCCGGGTCCGTACCGCGCCGCCGCCGGAGGCTGTCGCGGGGCGGGCATCACGGGACAGGAAGGACATGACACGATGCGGTCATGCCCTCCGCGCTGACCGCTCTCTGCCGGTACCCCGTCGTGCAGGCCCCCATGGCCGGCGGTCCGTCCTGCCCGCAGCTCGCCGCCGCGGTCTCCGAGGCCGGCGGGCTCGGCTTCCTGGCCGCCGGCTACAAGACGGCGGACGCCCTGCGGGACGAGGTCCAGCAGGTGCGCGGGCTGACCGGGCAGCCCTTCGGCGTCAACCTCTTCATGCCGCAGTGCGAACCGGCGGACCCCGCCGTGCTGGAGGACTACCGCCACCGGCTCACGGGCGAGGCCACCCGTTACGAGACGGAGCTCGGCGACCCGGACGTCCCCGGCGACGACGGATACGAGGACAAGCTCGCCGTCCTCCTCGACGCCCCCGTCCCGGTCGTCTCCTTCACCTTCGGCTGCCCCTCGCGCGACACGCTCGACGCGTTCGCGGCCGCCGGTACGTACACCGTCGTCACGGTCACCTCGCCGGAGGAGGCCCAGGCCGCCGAGTGGGCCGGGGCCGACGCCGTCTGCGCCCAGGGCACCGAGGCGGGCGGCCATCGCTCCACGTTCCACGACGACCCGGCGACCGAGGACGGCGGGACCGGGCTGCTGAGCCTGGTCGCCCAGGTCCGCGGGACCGTGCAGATACCGGTCGTCGCCGCGGGCGGCCTGATGCGCGGCGCCCAGATCGCCGCCGTCCTCGCGGCGGGCGCCGACGCCGCCCAGCTCGGCACCGCCTTCCTGGCCTGCCCGGAGTCCGGCGCCCACGTCCTGCACAAACAGGCCCTGACCAACCCGCTGTTCGTCCGGACCACCCTGACCAGGGCGTTCTCCGGGCGCCCGGCACGCGGCCTGGTCAACCGCTTCGTGCGCGAGCACGGCCCGTACGCCCCCGCCGCCTACCCCCAGGTCCACCACATGACCTCCGTACTGCGCAAGGCCGCCGCCCGCGCCGGGGACGCCCAGGGCATGGCGCTGTGGGCCGGGCAGGGGCACCGGATGGCCCGCGAGCTGCCCGCCGGCCGGCTGGTCCGGCTGCTCGCCGAGGAACTGGACGCCGCACGGACGGCAGTGAGCACAAGGAGCACGCAGTGACGGCACCCGTCTTCGTCGTCGACCACCTGCCGGACGCCCCCGAGTTCGTCCTCGACGGGCCCGAGGGGCGCCACGCCGTCTCCGTGAAGCGGCTGCGCACCGGCGAGGAGGTCGTCCTCACGGACGGCCGCGGCCGGTGGGCCCAGGGCGTCGTGCGCGCCGCCGAAGGCAAGGACCGGCTGATCGTCGGCGACCTGGACCCCGTCCACGAGGAGCCGCGCCCCGCGCTGCGGATCACCGTCGTCCAGGCCCTGCCCAAGGGGGACCGGGGCGAGGTCGCCGTGGAGACGATGACCGAGACCGGCGCCGACGCGGTCGTCCCGTGGCAGGCGGCGCGCTGCATCACCCAGTGGAAGGGCGACCGCGGCCTCAAGTCCCTGGCCAAATGGCGGGCCACGGCCCGCGAGGCCGGCAAGCAGTCGCGCCGGGTGCTGTTCCCCGACGTGGCGGACCTGGCCACCACCAAGCAGGTCGCCGGCCTGCTGGCCGCGGCGGACTTCGCGGCCGTCCTGCACGAGGACCGCGACTACCCGAGCGAACCGCTGGCCACCGTCGGCCTGCCCGACGAGGGCGAGATCGTGCTGGTCGTCGGCCCCGAGGGCGGTGTGTCCCCGGACGAGCTGGCCGCGTTCGCCGCCGCCGGTGCCCGCACCTGCCGCCTCGGCCCCACGGTCCTGCGCACCTCGACGGCGGGCACCGCGGCGACGGCGCTGCTCCTGGGACGCACGGGGCGCTGGTCGTGAACCGTCCCCGATGGGGTGGTTGTGCCCGGAATCGGTCTACCGTGCCGTCACCTGCGGTGGGAGGCTGCCCGCATGGGGACATCAAGGGCAGGGGGCCGTCGTGCGGCCCGTCGTTTTCCGGCCGCGCTCTGCCTCGCCGCGGCCACCGTCGCCGGGCTTACCGCCTGTGAACCGGGCGACGCCACCGGCGCGTTGAACACCGCGTCCGTCGCCTTCACCACGGACCGGACCGCCACCCGCGCCCTGGAGCACGAAGGCGTCAAGGTGCGCTGGCTGACCTGCACGGCCTCGCTCGACGGAGGCGGTGCCACCCGCTCGGCGACGCCCTCCGCCACGCGCCGGGCGGCCGAGGTCCACTGCGACGGCAAGACGAAGTCCGGCGGTGACATCGCACTGGACGGGCAGGTGACCTACGCGGTCGAAGGCCGGTGCGTACGCGGCGACATGACCGCGAAGAGCGGTGGCCGCGCCGTCTTCCGGGCCACCCTGCTCGGCGACTGCACCGCCCCGGCCACGACCGCGCCGCCCGCCGGATCCCCGGGCCGGGGCGTCGGCCCGACGGCCACCGTGACGGTGACGGTCACCGCGTACCCCGGCAAGTGAGGGCGCAGGGTGGGGGAGTCGGCGGTCACCGCCGGTCCCCATGCCCCGGTGGCGGACCCGCACCGCACGACGTACTCCGGCCAACCCCGTGCCACCCGGCACACCCGCGGCCTAGGGTGATCGTGTGACACAGCCTTCCTACCTCAGGTACCCCCATGTCCAAGGTGATGTGATCGCCTTCACCGCCGAGGACGACGTCTGGCTCGCCCCACTCGACGGCGGCCGGGCGTGGCGGGTCAGCGCAGACAACCGTCCCGTCACCCAGCCGCGCATATCTCCCGACGGCACCCTCGTCGCCTGGACGTCCACCCGCGACGGAGCGCCCGAGGTGCACATCGCCCCCGCCGACGGCGGGCCCTCCCGGCGGCTCACCCACTGGGGCGACGCCCGCACCACCGTGCGCGGCTGGACCCCCGAAGGCGACGTCCTGGTCACCAGCACCCAGGGCCAGCTCTCGCTGCGCCGCACGTGGGCCCGGGCCGTCCCGGTCGACGGCGGTCCCGCCCGGACCCTCCCGTACGGCCCCGTCGGCTCCCTCGCGTACGGGCCCGCCGGGCGGGTCCTGCTGCTCTCGGCCACCATGGGGCGCGAAGCCGCCTCCTGGAAGCGCTACCGGGGCGGCACGGCCGGCAAGCTCTGGATCGCGGCCGAGGACGACCCGCTGGAGTTCGCCCGGATCCACGAGGACCTCGACGGCAACATCGAGTGCCCGATGTGGGTGGGGGAGCGCATCGCGTTCCTCTCCGACCACGAGGGCACCGGCGCCCTCTACTCCTCGCTCCCCGACGGCACGGACCTGCGCCGGCACACCCCCGTCGACGCCTTCTACGCCCGGCAGGCCACCACCGACGGCACCCGGGTCGCCTATGCCTCGGCCGGCGAACTGTGGCTCCTGGACAGCCTGGAGAGCGACGGGCCCCGCCGCGTCGAGGTCCGGCTCGGCGGTCAGCGCGCCGACCTCCAGCCCTATCCGCTGCACGCCGACAGCCACCTGACCAGCGCGTCGCCCGACCGCACCGGCCGGGGCAGCGCGGTCCTGTCGCGGGGCGCCGTCCACTGGGTCACCCACCGCGAGGGCCCCGCCCGCGCGCTCGCCGCCGAGCCCGGCGTACGGGCCAGGCTGCCGCGCACCTTCCAGGCCGACGGCGACCAGCACGTCGTCTGGGTCACCGACGCCGAGGGCGACGACGCGCTGGAGATCGCCCCCGCCACCGGCACCGCCCCCGGCGCCGCGCCCCGCCGCCTCGCGGCCGGCCGGCTGGGCCGCGTCCTGGACCTCGCCCCCGCCCCCGACGGCAGCCGGTTCGCGGTCGCCGCACACGACGGGCGGGTGCTGATCGTCGAGCGGGAGAGCGGCGAGATCCACGAGGTGGACCGCAGCGAGAACGGTGACGCCTCCGGCCTCGCCTGGTCGCCCGACTCCGCCTGGCTCGCCTGGTCGCACCCCGGCCCCGAGCCGCTCAGCCAGCTCAAGCTGGCCCACATCGCCGACCTCTCGGTCGCCGAGGCGACGCCTCTGCGGTTCCGGGACTTCGCGCCCGCCTTCACCGCAGACGGAAAGCACCTGGCCTTCCTCTCCGAGCGCGCCTTCGACCCCATTTACGACGCCCACGTCTTCGACATGGCGTTCATCGGGTCCTGTCGGCCGCATCTGCTCACCCTCGCGGCGACCACGCCTTCCCCGTTCGGGCCGCAGCTGCACGGCCGGCCCACGGAGAAGGAGAAGGGCGGCGACGGCGAGGACAACCCCACCGCGCTCCCCATCACCCGCATCGACCTGGACGGCCTCGCCGACCGGATCGTGCCCCTTCCCGTCGAGGCCGCCGTCTACTCCTCGCTGCGCACCGCGCGCGACGGGCTGCTCTGGTTGCGCCACCCGCTCACCGGCGTCCTCGGCACCAGCGGGGCCGGCCCGGACGCCCGCCGCCCGGACACCGTCCTGGAGCGGTACGACCTGGAGAAGCTGCGCTGCGAGGAGCTGTCCTCGGACGTCAGCCGTTTCGCGGTCAGCGGTGACGGGAAGCGGCTGGCGGTCGTCAGCCACGGCAAGCTGTCCGTCGTCCCCTCCGACAGCCGGGTGCCCGCGGGCGACGACGACCACGACGACGCCGTGACCGTCGACCTCTCCCGCATCCGCCGCACCCTCGACCCGGCCGCCGAGTGGCGCCAGATGTACGACGAGGCCGGCCGCGTCATGCGGGACAACTTCTGGCGCCCCGACATGGGCGGCGTCGACTGGGCCGGGGTCCTCGACCGCTACCGGCCGGTCCTGGAGCGCGTCGCGACCCACGACGACCTCATGGACCTGCTCTGGGAGGTCCAGGGCGAGCTGGGCACCTCGCACGCCTACGTCACCCCGCCCGGCGGGTGGCGCGACGACGCGGCCCGGCAGGGGCTGCTCGGGGCGGACCTCTCGCGTGCGGAGGACGGCAGCTGGCGCGTCGACCGCGTGCTGCCCTCCGAGACGTCGGACCCGGCGGCCCGCTCCCCGCTCGCCGCGCCGGGCGTGGCGGTCCGGGCCGGGGACGCGATCGTGGCCGTCGACGGACACCCCGTCGACCCGCTCACCGGGCCGGCGCCGCTGCTCACCGGCTCGGCCGGGAAGCCCGTCGAGCTGACGGTCTCCCCGGCCGACGGGGGCGACCGGCGCCACGTCGTCGTGGTGCCCGTCGCCGACGAGGAGGCCCTGCGCTACCACGCGTGGGTCGCCGACCGGCGGGCCTACGTGCACGAGCGGACCGGGGGGCGCCTCGGCTACCTCCACGTCCCCGACATGGTCGGCGGCGGCTGGGCCCAGATCCACCGGGACCTGCGCACCGAGATGGCGCGCGAGGGCCTGGTCGTGGACGTCCGGGAGAACCGGGGCGGCCACACCTCGCAGCTCGTCGTGGAGAAGCTGGCCCGCCGCATCGTCGGCTGGGACCTGCCGCGCGGCATGCGCCCCACGAGCTACCCGGGCGACGCGCCGCGGGGGCCGGTGGTGGCCGTGGCGAACGAGTTCTCCGGGTCGGACGGCGACATCGTGAACGCGGCGATCAAGGCGCTGAAGATCGGGCCGGTGGTCGGGGTCCGGACGTGGGGCGGCGTCGTCGGCATCGACAGCCGGTACCGGCTGGTGGACGGGACGCTGGTCACGCAGCCGAAGTACGCGTTCTGGCTGGAGGGGTACGGGTGGGGCGTCGAGAACCACGGCGTCGACCCGGACGTGGAGGTCGTGATGACGCCGCGGGATCACGCCGAGGGGCGTGATCCTCAGCTGGACGAGGCGATCCGGATCGCGCTGGAGTCGCTGGAGCGGGTGCCGGCGAAGGCGGCGCCGGAGCTGCCGGGGCTCCCGGGGTGAGCTGAGCGGGGTGGGGAGCGGTGCGCCTGCGGCGGGCCTGCTCCCCGCCCCGCCCCTTCCCGAAACCGGGGCGCCGCACCGGACCCCGCGCCTCGAACGCCGGCGAGGCTCGATCTCGCCCGGCAGGAGCGAAAGGCAAGCCCCTCCGGCGATCGGGGCGCGGGGGGTACGGGGGCAGCGCCCCCGGATAGGCTGGGCCGCGACGGATCACCCGGACCAAGGAGCGCGTAAGCGAATGGCAGGAGAACCGCAGCCCGACTGCCTGTTCTGCAAGATCGTCTCGGGGGAGATCCCGGCCACCATCGTCCGCGAGACCGACACCACCGTCGCGTTCCGCGACATCAACCCCCAGGCCCCCACCCACGTGCTCGTCATCCCGCGCCTGCACCACCCGGACGCCGCGTCGCTCGGTGCCGCCGAACCGCAGGTGCTCGCCGACGTGCTGTGCGAGGCGGGCAACGTCGCCGCCGACGAGAAGATCGACGCGACCGGGTACCGGGTCGTGTTCAACACCGGCGCCGGCGCCGGCCAGACCGTGTTCCACGCCCACGCGCACGTCCTGGGCGGCCGGGGTCTGGAATGGCCGCCCGGATAATGTCCGTCCGTGAACTCGTCGTGCTCGGGACCGCCAGCCAGGTCCCGACACGGCACCGGAACCACAACGGCTATCTGCTGCGCTGGGACGGCGAGGGCATCCTCTTCGATCCCGGCGAGGGCACCCAGCGGCAGATGCTGCGGGCCGGGGTCGCCGCGCACGACATCAACCGGATATGCGTCACGCACTTCCACGGCGACCACTCGCTGGGCCTGGCCGGGGTGATCCAGCGGATCAACCTGGACCAGGTCCCGCACCCGGTGACCGCCCACTACCCGGCGAGCGGGCAGCGCTTCTTCGACCGGCTGCGGTACGCCACCGCCTACCGCGAGACCGTGCGGCTGACCGAAGCCCCGGTCGCCGCCGACGGCCCGCTGGCCACCACCGCCGCGTACACGCTCGACAGCCACCGGCTCTCGCACCCCGTCGAGTCGTACGGCTACCGGCTCACCGAACCCGACGGGCGGCGGATGCTGCCCGCGAAGCTCGCCGAGCACGGCATCGAGGGACCGGACGTCGGACGCCTCCAGCGCGAGGGCGCCCTCGGCGGGGTCACGCTCGCCGACGTGTCCGAGCACAGGCGCGGACAGCGGTTCGCGTTCATCATGGACACCAGGCTCTGCGACGGCGTGTACGCCCTCGCCGAGGACTGCGACATGCTGGTCATCGAGTCGACGTTCCTCGAAGCGGACCGGAAGCTGGCCGCCGACCACGGCCACCTGACCGCCTCCCAGGCGGCCCGGGTCGCCCGGGAGGCGGACGTACGGCACCTCGTCCTGACGCACTTCTCGCAGCGCTATCCGGAACCGGATGCGTTCGAGGCGGAAGCCCGGGCGGCCGGTTACGAGGGCGAGCTGACCGTCGCCCAGGACCTGACGCGCGTACCGGTGCCCAGCCGGCACGCGTAGCACCACGCACCACCCCCACACGATTGAGATCACCGTGCACCTCCCCAAAGCCGAACTCCACCTCCACATCGAGGGGACCCTCGAACCGGAACTGGCCTTCGCGCTCGCCGCGCGCAACGGCGTGGCCCTGCCGCACCCGGACACCGAGGCCCTGCGGGCCGCGTACCTCTTCGAGGACCTCCAGAGCTTCCTGGACCTCTACTACGCGCTGATGGCCGTGCTGCGGACCGAGGACGACTTCGCCGAACTCGCCGACGCCTACCTCACCCGCGCCGCCGCCCAGGGCGTCCGCCACGCCGAGATCTTCTTCGACCCGCAGGCCCACACCGCGCGCGGCGTGCCCATCGGTACCGTGATCGAGGGCCTGGGCCGGGCGCTGGCACGCAGCGAGGAGAAGCACGGCATCTCCACCCAGCTGATCATGTGCTTCCTGCGCGACCAGTCCGCCGCATCGGCCCTGGAGGCCCTGGAGGCGGCCCGGCCGCACCTGCACCGGATCAGCGCCGTCGGCCTGGACTCCGCCGAGGTCGGCCACCCGCCCGTGAAGTTCCGCGAGGTGTACGAGCGGGCCGGGGAGCTCGGTCTGCGCAAGGTCGCCCACGCGGGCGAGGAAGGGCCGCCCTCGTACATCCGCGAGGCGCTCGACGTGCTGGGCGTGGAGCGGATCGACCACGGGCTGCGCTGCCTGGAGGACCCGGACCTGGTGAAGCGGCTGGTCGCCGAGCGCGTCCCGCTCACGCTGTGCCCGCTGTCCAACGTACGGCTGCGCGCGGTCGACACCCTGGAGCAGCACCCGCTGCCCGCGATGCTGGAGGCCGGGCTGCTCTGCACGGTCAACTCCGACGACCCCGCCTACTTCGGCGGGTACGTCGGAGACACCTTCCACGCCGTGCACGAAGCGCTCGGCCTGGACCGCGAGCAGCTGCGCACCCTGGCCCGCAACTCCTTCGAAGCGGCCTTCCTCGACCACGACGAGGAGCGCAGGGCGCGCTACCTGTCCGAGGTCGAGGCGTACGTGTTCGACTGACCGCCGTCCGGGCCGGCCGTGCGGAACGCGTTCCTGCCGAGGCGCCTGCGGCGCAGAGCCGGGATGCTGATCTCCGTGACGGCCTGTTCGGGCGCGCCCACCTTGGGCACCGCGCCCGGCACCGCACCCGTGGTGACGGCGAGCAGGGCCGCGGGCGCCCCGCCCCGGCGGCGCACCGAACCGGGCACCAGCGGACGGCCGCCGGTGTGCAGGGCGACCGCGGTCACCGGAAGCGCTATCAGCAGCGTCACCGCACCCAGGATCAGACCCATCCCCGGGAACCCGGCCTCCTCCGACAGCACACTGCCGAGCACCGGTCCGCAGGCGACGCCCACGGACGAGGCGGAGCCGGCGAGGACCGCCCAGCGGCCGCGTACGTCGAGGGAGGCGGCCAGACCGATCAGATACGACAGGACCACCGGGTAGACGGTGTTCCACAGGATCTCGCCGGTCGCGAAGGAGCCGAGGCTCCCGGCGGACGAGCTGAGCACGATGCTCCCAGCGATGACGGCGGTGCCCACACCGATCGGGACCGCGCGCCCCAGCTTCGAGCCCAGCACCCCGGCACCCATCACGCCGAGCAGCCCGGCGCCGAGCGCGGCGGCGAACACGGCGCCTATCGTCACCTCGGACAGCCCGACCTGGTCCACGCCGATCCGGCTGCTGACGCCCCACAGCGCGTTCTGCGCCATCGACCAGACGAGCATGCCGCCCGCGAGGACCAGTCCGGAGCGGCGGTGCGGCAGCCGGCCCGCGGAGGGGGCGGCCGGTCCGGCCGCGGCCGGACCGCCGAGCCGGGAGGTGGCCGGCCAGACCAGGAGCGCGACCAGGGCGATCGAGGCGAACGGCAGCCGGTGGCCGCCGCCCAGGTGCGGGACCGTCAGATACAGAGCGCCCGCGGTCGCCGAGACGCTCAGCAGGCCCAGGGACGAGGTGCGGTGCGGGTCGCTCTGGGCGGCGATGCCCGCCGCCGCGACGGCGGTCGCCGTACCGGAGCCGAAGCCGCCGACCACCGCGCCCGCGACCACCAGCGGCACGGTGCCGGCCAGCGCCGCACAGCCGTACCCCACCACGCAGAGGACCAGTCCCACGCGTGCCGGTCTGCACGGCCCGTACGTCTCCACCCGTCCCGCCAGGGAGAAGCCGGCGGAGGCGGAGCTGAGCAGCAGGGCGCTGCCGACGAGCCCGGCCTGGGCCGTGCTGAGGCCCAGATAGACGGAGAGCCGTCCCACGATGGTGGGGAGGAGATAGGCGGCGAGGTAGCCGGCGGTGAACACGGCGACCAGGGGCCACGCGGCGCGAGGGCGCGAGGACATGGGCGTTCCTGAGGACATGCCGAGAAGAGGCAGAAGGGAGGGGGGAAATACGAGAGATCGGCGCTTCCGTCGGGTACGTCTCCAACGGTGCTCGCGGGCCAATTTGTATCAAGTGCTCCCGGCCCACCGAAAGCCGGAGTTATGTGATCTGGAACACTTTTGTGTTTACGTGGTTCCCCGGTGGGTAACTGCGCACGTTTACGCAGGTCAGCGACCGTGAACACACGCGCGGCGCGCACTCGTCCATCACCGCCGCGTATCGGGCACACTGGCCGCAACCGCCACGACCGGGGAGTGCAAGGTGAGTGCTGACATTCCGCAGATCGACCCGCTGGACGGGCTGCGCGCCCCGCAGGACCCCGAGTGCGACGTCTTCCTCACCGGCACGGTCTTCCTGGACATCATCTTCACCGGCCTGGACAGCGCTCCCGTGCGGGGCACCGAGTCCTGGGCGCGCGGCATGGGTTCCAGCCCCGGTGGCGTCGCCAACATGGCCACCGCGCTGGCCCGCCTGGGCCTGCGCACCTCCCTGGCCGCCGCGTTCGGCGACGACCACTACGGCGAGTACTGCTGGGACGCGCTCGAACAGGGCGAGGGCATCGACCTGTCCCGTTCCCACACGGTCCGCGGCTGGCACTCCCCGGTGACCGTCTCCATGGCGTACGAGGGCGAGCGGACGATGGTCTCGCACGGCCACGAGGCCCCGTCGCTCCCCACCACCGCCTCGCCCGAGGCCCCCGCCTTCCCCCGCTGCCCGCCCAGGGCCCGGGCCGCCGTCACCTCGCTGGTGCCCGGACGCACCGAACCCTGGGTCGCCGAGGCCGCCCGCCGGGGGGCCCTGATCTTCGGGGACGTCGGCTGGGACGAGACCGGGCGCTGGGACCTGGACGCCCTGAGCGGCCTGGAGCACTGCCACGCCTTCCTGCCCAACGCCGAGGAGGCGATGCGCTACACCCGCACCGACTGCCCCCGGGCCGCCGCGCACGCCCTCGCCGAACGCGTACCGCTCGCCGTCGTCACCCTGGGCTCCGAGGGTGCCTACGCGGTCGACGCCGCCGCCGGCACGGCCGCCGAGGTCCCCGCCATCGAGGTCGAGGCGCTGGACCCGACCGGCGCCGGCGACGTCTTCGTGGCCGGCTTCGTCACCGGCACGCTGGCCGGCTGGCCCCTCGCCGACCGCCTCGCCTTCGCCGGGCTGACCGCGGCCCTCTCCGTCCAGGAGTTCGGCGGCTCGCTCTCGGCTCCCGGCTGGGCGGAGATCGCCGCCTGGTGGCAGCTGGTGCGCACCTGTGCCGGGCAGGACCCGGCCGCGCTGCGGCGCTACGCCTTCCTGGACGACCTGCTGCCGGCCGCCGCCCGGCCCTGGCCGCTGCGCCGGGCCCTGCCCACGATCGGTTTCCGCGCGTAACCCCCGCGGCCCCGTACCGCCCGGTAAAACCTCTGGTGTTGTCGGTGTGGAGTCGTAGGCTTGAGGCACACGAGGTTTTCGAGCAGCGAGAACCCTGCAACGGGAGGTATGCGCAGGCCCGAGGGCCGGCCCATGACTCAGTCACCCACACAGCCGCAGGCGCGTGCCCACATCAGCATCCCGGCCGCTCACCCGATGGTGATGCTCCTGGGTGCGGGCGACTCGCTGCTGCGCGTGATCGAAGCGGCGTTCCCGGCGGCCGACATCCACGTCCGGGGAAATGACATAAGCGCGACGGGCAACGCGGCGGACATCGCCCTGATCCAGCGCCTGTTCGACGAGATGGTGCTCGTGCTCCGCACCGGGCAGCCGATGACGGAGGACGCCGTGGAACGGTCGATCGCGATGCTCAAGGCCACCGACAACGGCCAGGCGGACGGCACGGAGACCCCGGCCGAGGTGCTGACGCAGAACATCCTGTCCAGCCGGGGCCGCACGATCCGTCCCAAGACGCTCAACCAGAAGCGGTACGTCGACGCGATCGACAAGCACACGATCGTCTTCGGCATCGGCCCCGCCGGCACGGGCAAGACCTACCTGGCCATGGCCAAGGCGGTCCAGGCCCTCCAGTCCAAGCAGGTCAGCCGCATCATCCTGACCCGGCCGGCCGTCGAGGCGGGCGAGAGACTGGGCTTCCTCCCCGGCACGCTGTTCGACAAGATCGACCCGTACCTGCGCCCGCTCTACGACGCCCTGCACGACATGCTCGACCCCGACTCGATCCCGCGCCTGATGGCGGCGGGCACGATCGAGGTCGCGCCTCTGGCTTATATGAGGGGCCGCACGCTCAATGACGCCTTCATCATCCTGGACGAGGCGCAGAACACCAGCGCCGAGCAGATGAAGATGTTCCTGACCCGGCTCGGCTTCGACTCCAAGATCGTCGTCACCGGTGACATCACCCAGGTCGACCTGCCGAGCGGGACCAAGAGCGGTCTGCGCCAGGTGCAGGAGATCCTGGAGGGCATCGACGACGTGCACTTCTCCCGGCTCACCTCCCAGGATGTCGTCCGGCACAAGCTGGTCGGCCGTATTGTCGACGCGTACGAGAAGTACGACAGCAGCAAGGGCGAGCAGGACGACGGGGGCCATCGGGGCCGCAGCCGTCACAACGGGAAGCAGTAGCAGCGCACCATGTCGATCGACGTCAACAACGAGTCCGGAACCGAGGTCGACGAGCAGGCGATCCTCGACATCGCCCGCTACGCGCTCGCGCGCATGCGGATCCACCCGCTCTCCGAACTCTCGGTGATCGTGGTGGACTCCGCGGCCATGGAGCAGCTGCACATCCAGTGGATGGACCTGCCGGGCCCCACCGATGTCATGTCCTTCCCGATGGACGAGCTGCGTCCGCCGGCCAAGGACGACGAGGAGCCCCCGCAGGGGCTCCTCGGTGACATCGTGCTCTGCCCCGAGGTCGCCAAGAAGCAGGGCGAGGAAGCCGAGACGCAGCACTCCATGGACGAGGAGCTCCAGCTGCTCACCGTCCACGGGGTGCTGCACCTGCTGGGTTACGACCACGAGGAGCCGGACGAGAAGGCCGAGATGTTCGGCCTCCAGGCCGCCATCGTGGACGGCTGGCGCGGTGAGCGCGGGCTGACCGGACCGTCGCCCGCCCCGACCGTCTCGTGAGCCTGCCCCTGATCTCCGGCGTCGTCCTGCTGGTCGTCGTCGGCTGGCTGGCCGCCTGCGCCGAGGCGGGCATCGCCCGCACATCGAGCTTCCGGGCCGCCGAGGCGGTCCGCTCGGGCCGGCGCGGCAGCGCCAAGCTGGAACAGGTCGCGGCCGACCCGACGCGCTACCTCAACGTCGCCCTGCTGGTGCGGGTCGCCTGCGAGATGGCCGCCGGGGTGCTCGTCACGTACGCCTGCCTGAAGGAGTTCCCGGAGACCTGGGAGGCGCTGGCCGTCGCCATCGGCGTCATGGTCCTCGTCTCCTACGTCGCGATCGGCGTCTCGCCGCGCACCATCGGCCGCCAGCACCCGCTGAACACGGCGACCGCAGCGGCGTACGTGCTGCTGCCGCTGGCCCGGATCATGGGGCCGATCCCGCAGCTGCTGATCCTCATCGGCAACGCGCTGACCCCCGGCAAGGGGTTCCGCAAGGGCCCGTTCGCCAGCGAGGCCGAACTGCGCGCCATGGTGGACCTCGCCGAGCAGGAGTCGCTGATCGAGGACGATGAGCGCCGCATGGTGCACTCCGTCTTCGAACTCGGCGACACGCTCGTGCGCGAGGTGATGGTGCCGCGCACCGACCTCGTCTGCATCGAGCGCTACAAGACGATCCGTCAGGCGCTCACCCTCGCGCTGCGCTCCGGATTCTCGCGGATCCCGGTCACCGGCGAGAACGAGGACGACATCGTCGGGATCGTCTACCTCAAGGACCTGGTCCGCAAGACGCACATCAACCGGGACTCGGAGGCCGACCCGGTCTCCACGGCGATGCGCCCGGCCGCGTTCGTGCCCGACACGAAGAACGCCGGAGACCTGCTGCGTGAGATGCAGCAGGAACGCAGCCATGTCGCCGTCGTCATCGACGAGTACGGCGGCACGGCGGGCATCGTCACCATCGAGGACATCCTGGAGGAGATCGTCGGCGAGATCACCGACGAGTACGACCGCGAGCTGCCGCCCGTCCAGGAGCTGGAGAACGGCTGCTTCCGGGTGACCGCCCGGCTCGACATCGGCGACCTCGGCGAGCTCTTCGGCCTCGACGAGTACGACGACGAGGATGTCGAGACGGTCGGCGGCCTCCTCGCGAAGGCGCTCGGCCGGGTCCCGATCGCCGGCGCGTCCTCCGAGGTCGCACTGCCGGACGGGCGGCGGCTGCGGCTGACCGCGGAGTCCCCGGCGGGCCGGCGCAACAAGATCGTCACGGTGCTGGTGGAGCCGGTGGCTCCCGAGGAGGAGGAGACGCCGGAATGACCCCGCAGCAGCTGAGGGCCTACTGCCTGGGCTTCAACGCGAGCGTCGAGGAGTTCCCGTTCGGGCCCGAGGCGTCCGTCTTCAAGGTGCTCGGCAAGATGTTCGCGCTCAGCGCGCTGGACGCCCGGCCGCTGACGGTGAACCTCAAGTGCGACCCCGACGAGGCGGTGAGGCTCCGCGAGGAGTACGAGGCGGTGGCGCCCGGCTGGCACATGAACAAGCGCCACTGGAACACCGTCACCGTCTCCGGACTGCCCGACGCGAAGCTGCGCGAGCTGATCGAGGACAGCTACGACCTGGTGGTGGCCGGCCTCCCGAAGGCCGAGCGGCTGCGGCTCGACCGCCCCTGAGGCGCACCCGGCCGGGGCTCCCGCCCGCCCCGGTCCGCGCCGGGCTTCGTATGCTCGGCACATGACTGAGAGCACCGGCACCACCGACCTCGGCGCCGAGGACCGCAAGATCGTCACCCTGGCGCGCAGCGCCCGCGCCCGCAACGGCGTCCCCGAGGGCGCGGCCGTCCGGGACGAGACCGGACGCACCTACGTGGCGGGGACCGTGGAGCTGGATTCGCTGAAGCTCAGCGCGCTGCGGACGGCCGTCGCGATGGCGGTGGCCAGCGGGGCGAAGTCCCTGGAGGCCGCCGCGATCGTCTCCGAGGCGGACGCCCCCTCCGACGAGGACCGGGCCGCCGTCCGGGACCTGGGCGGGGCCGGCACGCCGGTGCTGCTCGCCGGGCCGGACGGACAGCTGCGGCTCAGCGTCACGGCCGGCTGACCGCCGTACGGGGCGGGGCCCGGGGCCGTCCGGACCGGGCCCGGAGGCCGTGGCGGGCGCCTCGGTGCCCCGCAGCCCCCGGGATCGGGGACAATGGGCGCCATGAGCGTTCGACCTAACCCTGAAGCCGCCGCGCGGCAGGCCGAGAACCCCGCCCCCCACCGGGCCGGCTTCGCCTGCTTCGTGGGCCGCCCCAACGCGGGCAAGTCCACCCTGACGAACGCTCTGGTCGGGCGGAAGGTGGCCATCACCTCCAACCGGCCGCAGACGACCCGGCACACCGTGCGCGGCATCGTGCACCGGCCGGACGCCCAGCTGATCCTGGTCGACACCCCCGGGCTCCACAAGCCGCGCACCCTGCTGGGCGAGCGGCTGAACGACATCGTGCGCACCACCTGGGCCGAGGTCGACGTGATCGGCTTCTGCCTGCCCGCCGACCAGAAGCTCGGCCCCGGCGACAAGTACATCGTCAAGGAGCTCGCGGGCATCAGGAAGACGCCCAAGATCGCGATCATCACCAAGACCGACCTGGTCGACTCCAAGCAGCTCGCCGAACAACTACTGGCCGTCTCCCGGCTCGGCGAGGAGCTGGGCTTCGAGTGGGCGGAGATCATCCCGGTCTCGGCCGTCAAGGACCAGCAGGTCGAGCTGCTCTCCGACCTGATCGCCCCGCTCCTGCCCGAGAGCCCGCCGCTCTACCCCGAGGGCGACCTCACCGACGAGCCCGAGATGGTGATGGTCGCGGAGCTGATCCGCGAGGCCGCGCTGGAAGGCGTGCGTGACGAGCTGCCGCACTCCATCGCCGTCGTCGTGGAGGAGATGCTGCCGCGCGAGGACCGGCCGGCGGACAAGCCGCTGCTGGACATCCACGCCAACGTCTACATCGAGCGCCCCAGCCAGAAGGGCATCATCATCGGCCCGAAGGGCAAGCGGCTGAAGGACGTCGGCACCAAGTCCCGCAAGCACATCGAGGCCCTGCTCGGCACCCCCGTCTACCTCGACCTGCACGTAAAGGTCGCCAAGGACTGGCAGCGCGACCCGAAGCAGCTGCGGAAGCTGGGGTTCTGAGCGTCTCCGCGAACCGGCGGCCGGAGGCCGGCGCGGCCGTCCGAAGCCGCTGAGGCCCCCTGGGGCCGCGGGGTGCGAGGGGGGCTGTGGAGATGGGTCCCGAAGCAGCTGCGGAAGCTGGGGTTCTGAGCGTCTCCGCGAACCGGCGGCCGGAGGCCGGCGCGGCCGTCCGAAGCCGCTGAGGCCCCCTGGGGCCGTGGGGTGCGAGGGGGGCTGTGGAAATGGGTCCCGAAGCAGCTGCGGAGGCTGGGGTTCTGAGCCGCTCCGCGAACCGGAGGCCGGTGCGGGCGACCGGCCTGGGCCCTTCAGCCGCCGCCCCGTCTCACGCGCCCTCCTTCAGGACGCGTGAGATCAGGGCGCGCTGGGCCTCGGTCAGGCGGGGGTCCGCGCAGTGCACGGTCCTGCCGTCGACCGTTATCCGGTAGCTGAAGCCGTCCGGGACGCCCCGGGGCGCGGCTCCCTGGCCGTCGGCGAGCGCCGAGTCGGCCAGGGCCTCCCACTCCTGGGCGTCGGCCCGTCCGGCGGTGTCGATCTCACGGTGGCGCGCGATGCCGGCGAAGCCGCCGGTCCTGCTCACCTGGATCCGCATGCGTGCGTCCCTCCTAATCGGTCGGAACGCCCACCTCCGACCACGCCTTGAGGACGGCCTCCACCTCGTCGCCCTCGCCGAAGCGGCTGCGCGCCGCCGCCACGGTCAGCCGGGCGAAGTCCGCGAAGTCCGCGTCCACCGCCAGTTCACCACCTGTGAGCACATCGAACCAGAGCTGGCCCGCCCGCTCCCAGGAGCTGCCGCCCAGCGCGGTCGCCAGGAGATAGAACGCGCGGTTGGGGATGCCGGAGTTGAGGTGGACGCCGCCGTTGTCGTCGCCGGTGTGGACGTAGTCGTCCATGGACGCCGGCTGCGGGTCCTTGCCGAGCACGTCGTCGTCGTACGCCGTGCCGGGTGCCTTCATCGAGCGCAGCGCCACACCCTGGACCCGGGGCGCGAGCAGCCCCTCGCCGATCAGCCAGTCCGCCTGGTCGGCGGTCTGGCCCAGCGAGTACTGCTTCACGAGGGAGCCGAAGACGTCCGAGACGGATTCGTTGAGCGCGCCGGACTGGCCGTAGTAGCTCAGGTTGGCCGTGTACTGCGTGAGCCCGTGGGCCAGTTCGTGGGCGATCACGTCGAGGGCGACGGTGAAGTCGAGGAAGATCTCCCCGTCCCCGTCTCCGAAGACCATCTGCTCGCCGTCCCAGAAGGCGTTGTTGTACTTCTCGTCGTAGTGGACGGACCCGATCAGCGGCAGCCCGCGGCCGTCGATGGAGCGCCGCCCGTACGCGGTGAGCAGCAGGTCGAAGGTGGCGCCGAGGCCCGCGTACGCGCGGTTGACGCTGGCGTCCTTCGTGGGCTTCTCGCCCTCGCCGCGGACCTTGGTGCCCGGCAGGTCCGTGCCGTGGCGGCAGTCGTAGAGCGTGCGGCGGGGCTTGGCGGCGGCCTCGTCGTCCGGTTCGGCGGGCGCGGTGGGCCGGGCGGCGGTCGTCACCTGGCGGCGGGTGCGGCGGGCCGCGTCGGACTCCAGGGTGCGGCGGGCCGGATCGGCGAGGACGGGGTCGTCGGACTGGGACAGCTTGTCGAGGACGTGGGGCGGGACGATGGTGCAGAAGACGGGGTGGAACCCCTGCTGTGAAAGAGGCTGCATACAGACGACTGTGGCACTACGTGAGCACCAAGTCACTGGTTGCAATCGGGGTTGATGAAATGGAGTGATTGGTCACTGTTGGGTGTTTAGACCCTCCCGTACGGGTAAGGGCGGCTGCCGATCCCGCATACTGGAACGGCACCCACGTCTCGGGCGCCCCTCGGCTAGTCTCGACGCATCATGCGTTTCGGGCTGCTTCTTCTTAGCTGCCGCGGCGAGGGCCTGTAGTCGAGGCCGACCCCCTCCCCGCGGAGTCTGGTGTTGCAGTAACACAGTCGGCCGTCCCGGAGAAGGACACCCGAGGAGCCCTGCGCCATGACCGAAGTGAACCCCGCCCAGACCCCCGCCTCGCACGCCGTCGGCCGCCCCACCCCGATCACCAACGCCACGGTGCTGCAGAAGCCGTCCGGCATGCCGGTCCACAAGTACGGCCGCTACGAGGCCGTCGACATCCCCGACCGCACCTGGCCCGAGAAGCGGATCACCAAGGCGCCCCGCTGGCTCTCCACCGACCTGCGCGACGGCAACCAGGCCCTGATCGACCCGATGTCGCCGGCCCGCAAGCGCGAGATGTTCGACCTGCTCGTACGCATGGGGTACAAGGAGATCGAGGTCGGCTTCCCGTCCTCCGGCGAGACCGATTTCGCCTTCGTCCGCTCCATCATCGAAGAGGGCGCGATCCCCGAGGACGTGACGATCTCCGTCCTGACGCAGGCCCGCGAGGAACTGATCGAGCGGACCGTCGAATCACTGGTCGGTGCTCGACGCGCCACCGTCCACCTGTACAACGCGACCGCCCCGACCTTCCGCCGCGTGGTCTTCCGCGGCTCCCGCGAGGAGGTCAAGCAGATCGCGGTGGACGGCACCCGGCTGGTCATGGAGTACGCCGACAAGATCCTGGGCGACGAGACGATCTTCGGCTACCAGTACAGCCCCGAGATCTTCACCGACACCGAGCTGGACTTCGCCCTGGAGGTCTGCGAGGCGGTCTGTGACGTCTGGCAGCCCGAGGAGGGCCGCGAGATCATCCTCAACCTGCCCGCCACCGTGGAGCGTTCGACGCCGTCCACGCACGCCGACCGGTTCGAGTGGATGTCGCGCAACCTGTCGCGGCGCGAGTTCGTCTGCCTGTCCGTCCACCCGCACAACGACCGCGGCACCGCCGTCGCCGCCGCCGAACTGGCCCTGATGGCCGGGGCGGACCGGATCGAGGGCTGCCTGTTCGGCCAGGGCGAGCGCACCGGCAACGTCGACCTGGTGACGCTGGGTATGAACCTGTTCTCGCAGGGCGTCGACCCGCAGATCGACTTCTCGCAGATCGACGAGATCCGCCGCACCAGTGAGTACTGCAACCAGATGGAGGTCCACCCGCGCCACCCCTACGCGGGCGACCTGGTCTACACCGCCTTCTCCGGCTCCCACCAGGACGCCATCAAGAAGGGCTTCGACGCGATGGAGGCCGACGCGGCCGCCTCGGGCAAGACCGTGGACGACATCGAGTGGGCCGTGCCCTACCTGCCGATCGACCCGAAGGACGTCGGCCGCTCCTACGAGGCGGTCATCCGCGTCAACTCGCAGTCCGGCAAGGGCGGCATCGCGTACGTCCTGAAGAACGACCACAAGCTGGACCTGCCCCGCCGGATGCAGATCGAGTTCTCCCGGATCATTCAGGCCAAGACCGACGCCGAGGGCGGCGAGGTCACGCCGAAGCAGATCTGGAGCGTCTTCCAGGACGAGTACCTGCCCAACCCGGACAACGCCTGGGGGCGCGTCCAGATCCGCTCCGGCCAGAGCACGACCGGCTCCGACGGCCGTGACACGATCACCGTCGAGGCGACCGTGGACGGCGCGGACACCGTGCTGACCGGCACCGGCAACGGCCCGATCTCCGCGTTCTTCGAAGCGCTGCAGGCCATCGGCATCGACGCCCGGCTGCTGGACTACACCGAGCACACCATGAGCGAGGGCGCGAGCGCGCAGGCCGCCTCGTACATCGAGTGCGCCATCGACGGAAAGGTGCTGTGGGGCATCGGCATCGACGCCAACACCACCCGCGCCTCGCTGAAGGCGGTCGTCTCGGCCGTCAACCGCGCCACCCGCTGACCCGGCGCCCGGAAGGGCCCGAAGTCGTACGGTCCGCGAACCCCGCCCACCCGCTTCCGGAGGGCGGGGTTCGGCCATTCTCCGGGCGGTTGTGACGGGCGGGGTGCTGACGGCACAACGGTGATGTGGTTAACATCACGTCGACACGGCAGTGTTGCCGGAGTGTTACGGAGGTGTGCGACGTGCGGTCAGCCCTGGGACAACGCGCCATGAAGCTGCGTATCTGCGGCATCCGTACGCTGTGGGACACCACCGGCGACGGGGAGTTCTTCTGCCCCGGCTGCGGCGGTGACCGCAACTACCGCCTCCTCACCGGCCGGCGCCGCTTCGCCGTGCTGGGCGTGCCCCTGGTGCGGCGCGGCACCACGGACCCGGTGGTCGAATGCGCCGCCTGCCACCAGCACTTCGACCCGGAAACGCTCGGCCACCCCACCACCACCCGGTTCTCCGCGATGCTCAGGGACGCGGTGCACACCGTGGCCCTCGGCGTCCTCGCGGCCGGCGGCAGCACCTCCCGTACGGTTCTGGAGAGCGCCGCCGAGACCGTGCGCGGCGCCGGGTTCGAGGACTGCACGCCCGAACAGCTCGCCACCGTGGTCGAGGTGCTGTCCGCCGACATCGGCCAGGGCTCCGCGTTCGACCCGGCGGCCGAGGCGTGCGGCGCGGCCCTCGCCATCGAGTTGCACGAGGCGCTGGAACCGCTCGCTCCGCACCTCGCCCCCACCGGGCGCGAATCGATTCTGCTCCAGGGCGCCCGGATCGCCCTCGCGGACGGCGCGTACAGCACTGCCGAACGCGAGGTGCTGACCACCGTCGGCGGGGCGCTGAGGCTGTGCGCCGAGGACACCGCACGGCTGCTCGCCGAGGCGGCGCGTACGCCCTCCTGATCCGCCCCCCCGTTACTCCCCAGGGAGTAACGGGCCCGCCGCGCCCACCCCGGCAGTAGCCGGGAAGTCGGCCCCCGGCGCGACGAAGTTCCCCCGCCCCGACGGGAGTCTGGACACGACCGGACACCCGTACGGAAGGGGGCCTCCCATGAGGACCGCGGAACAGGACAGCGGTACACGCACACGCAAGGTGAGCCGGTGGCGGCTGCTGCCCTGGGCGGTCGTCGCCCTCTGGGCCGCCGTCATGGCCGTCGCCGGGCCGTTCGCGGGCAAGCTGGGGGACGTACAGGTCAACCGGGCCGTCGACTACCTCCCGGCGAGCGCCGACTCCACCCAGGTCGCGAAGATCCAGGACGCCCTGCCCGGCGGCGAGACCACCGACCTCGTCCTCGTCTACCACCGCGACGGCGGCCTCACCCCCGCCGACCGGGCGCTCGCGGCCCGGCAGACCGCCGAAGTGGCGAGCGGCCACACCCTCACCGCGCCCCCGCGCGCCGTGCCCTCCGATGACGGCACCACGCTGATGTACCCGGTCTCCACGACCGAGCCCGGCCAGGACGACGAGGCCCGCACCGCGTTCGTGGACGACGTCCGCGAGACCGTACGCGGCGGCGGGGGACTGGGCGCCGAGGTCGGCGGGCCGGGGGCGATGGACGTGGACGCGAAGAAGGTCTACGGATCGCTCGGCGGACCGCTGCTCTACACGACCGTCGGCGTCGTCGCGGTCCTGCTGATCCTCATCTACCGCAGCCCGCTGCTGTGGCTGGTGCCGCTCGTCGTGGCGGGCGCCGCCGACGCCCTGTCCATGGCCGTCGTCCACGGACTGAACCGGGGCTTCGACGTCACCGTCACCGGCCAGAGCTCCGCCGTGATGACGATCCTCGTCTTCGGCGCCGGCACCGACTACGCCCTGCTGCTGGTCTCCCGCTACCGCGAGGAGCTGGTCCGCGCCGAACGCCCCCGCGACGCCATGGCGGCGGCGCTGCGCGGCTGCGGACCCGCCGTCCTCGCCTCCTCCGGGACCGTCGCGGCGGGCCTCCTGTGCCTGCTGGCGGCCGATCTCACCAGCAGCCGGGGCATGGGGCCGCTCGCCGCCGTCGGTGTGCTGTGCGCCCTCCTGGCCATGCTGACGCTGCTGCCGGCCGTCCTGGTCCTGCTGGGCCGCCGCGTCTTCTGGCCGCTGGTCCCCGAGTACGGCTCCGAGCCGCGCCGCCGCCGTTCGCTCTTCGCGGCCATGGGCGGCTCCGCCGGGCGCCGGCCGGTCGCGGTCCTCGTCACCGGCGGGGTCCTGCTGGGCGCGCTGTCGCTCGGGGTGTCCAACCTGCCCGGCGACCTCAAACTGGAGGACTCCTTCACCACGAAGCCGGACTCGGTCACCGCGATGAAGACCCTCGCCGACGCCTACCCCGGCCGCTCCAGCCGGCCCGTCGTCGTGACCACGCCGACCGGGGACGCCCCCGGCGCACTGGCCCGGGCCCGTACCACCGAGGGCGTCGCGGCCGTCGCGCGCGGCCGCAGCGGCGGCGGCTGGACCGAACTGTCCGTCACCCCGGAGGCCGCCCCCGAGTCGGCCGGTGAGCGGGCCACCATCCTCGCCCTGCGCGAACGCCTCCCCGGGAGCCATGTCGGCGGGCCCAGCGCCCAGCAGATGGACCTGGAGAAGGCGGGCACCCGGGACCTGAGGACCGTCGTCCCGCTCGTCCTGCTCTCCGTCCTCCTCATCCTGATCGTCCTGCTGCGCAGCCTCGTCGCACCCCTCCTGCTCGTCGCCGCCGTCGTCGCGGTCTGGGGTGCTTCCCTCGGCATCGGCGGCCTGTTCTTCGGACCGGTCCTCGGGCTGGAGGGCACCGACCCCGGGCTGCCGCTGCTCACCTTCGTCTTCCTGGTGGCCCTCGGCGTCGACTACGGCATCTTCCTGATGCACCGGGTCCGCGAGGAGGCCCGGGGCGGCGCGGAGCCCACCGAGGCGGCGCTCACCGCCCTGCGCACCACCGGCGGGGTCATCGCGTCGGCCGGCCTCGTGCTCGCCGCCACCTTCGCCGTTCTGGTGAACATGCCGATGACGGCCCTGGTCGAGATGGGCTTCGTGATCGCCGTCGGCGTCCTCCTCGACACCTTCCTGGTCCGCACCTACCTGGTGACATCGGCGAGCGTGGCCCTCCAGCGCCGGATCTGGTGGCCGGGCGCGCTCAGCCGCTCCCTCCCCGCCGAGAGGCCCCGGGAGCCCGAACTCGTCGGCGCCCCCTGACAAGCGCTGACAGTGCCCCGCCCCGTACCGGAGGATGGCGACGTGCCCCCAGCAACCGCCCCGGCCGCCCCCGCGGCCACGAGCCGCCGCGACCGCGTCCTGGCCGTCGTCAACCGCGACCCGATGCTCGCGCCGCACCGGACGCGCAACGACGCCCTGACCGCAGCGGGCGCGGCGGCGCTCGCCGCGGCCCTCGCCCTGTCCACCGGCGACGCCGGCACGCTCGGCGCGGCCGGCTGGGCCCTGCTCCTGGGCAGCGCCGTACCACTCGCCGGCCGGCGGCGCGCCCCGGTGCCGGTCCTGCTCGCCATGGTGCCGCTGCTGGCGCTCTACCACGGCACCCAGGACCTCCACTCGGCGCCGATGCCGCAGACCTGGATCGTGCTGTACACCGTGGCCGTCACCGGCCGCCCGCTGCGCACCCTGGTCGTCGGCATCGGCGTCACCGCCGTGATGGTGACGGTCGTGCTCGCCCTCAGCGCGCACGACGGGCTCGAACTGCTGCGGATCTCCGGGTGGATCGTCGCGGTGCTGTTCTGCGGGGTCGATGTGCGCATCTACCGCCAGTACGTCGCCTCGGTGCTGGAGCGTGCCGAACGCGCCGAGCGGACCCGGGAGGAGGAGGCCGCCCGCCGCGTCGCGGAGGAGCGGCTGCGGATCGCCCGCGATCTGCACGACCTCCTCGCGCACAGCATCACCGTCATCGGGGTACGGACCTCGGTCGCCTCGCACATCCTGACCGTCGACCCGGAACGGCTCGACCGGCGGGCCGTCGCCGCCGCGCTGGACGACATCGCCGACACCTGCCGGGAGGCCAGGGCGGAGCTCCGGACCACCCTCCAGGTGCTGCGCGGGACCGGGCCGGAGGGCGGGGGAGCGGAGGCCGAGGGCCCGCTGCCCGACCTGGCCGCCCTGCCCGGCCTCGTACGGGCCGCCGAGGCGGCCGGGGCGCGGGTCGACCTCGACACCGGCGTCCCGGCCGGCCGCCTCGCCCCCGCCATCGGGGCGGCCGCCTACCGGATCGTGCAGGAGTCCCTGACGAACGTGGTGCGCCACGCGGGCGCCGGGGTCCGGGTGCGCGTCGTCGTCGCCCCCGCGGCCGGGGCGCTGCGGGTCACGGTCACCGACGACGGCACCGGTCCGGTGGAGGACGGCGCCGCGCCCGGGTTCGGGATCGTCGGCATGCGGGAACGCGCCCGCTCCACGGGCGGCACCCTCACGGCGGGCCCGCGCCCCGGCGGCGGCTTCGAGGTGTCGGCCCTGCTGCCTCTCCCGCAGGCGCCGGAGGGAAACCAGCCGGACGAGCCCGGCACGTACACGCATGAACACCCACCGGCACGGGAAGCGGAGACCACACCATGATCCGGGTACTGCTCGCGGACGACCAGACGCTCGTCCGGGCGGCCTTCGCGATGCTCGTCGGCTCCGATCCGGAGATGGAGGTGGTCGGCGAGGCCGCCACCGGCCTGGAAGCGGTCGCGCTCGCCCGCTCGGCCCGCGCCGACCTCGTCGTCATGGACATCCGGATGCCGGAGCTCGACGGCATCGAGGCCACCCGCCGTATCGCCGCCGACGAGGACCTGGCCGGGGTGAAGGTGCTGGTCCTCACCACCTACGACACCGACGACCACGTCGTCGAGGCGCTGCGCGCCGGCGCCTCCGGCTTCCTGGTCAAGGACACCCGGCCCGCCGACCTGCTGGCCGCGATCAGGACCGTCGCGGCCGGTGACTCCCTGCTCTCGCCCGGCCCGACCGCCCGCCTCATCGCCCGGGTGCTCAGCGCCCCGAGCGCCCCCGCCGGGCCCGGCCCCGAGGGCCTGGGCATGCTCTCCGAGCGGGAGCGCCAGGTCCTGGCCCTGGTCGCGCGCGGCCTCAACAACACCGGGATCGCCGAGAGCCTGGGCCTCAGCCCGCTCACCGCCAAGACCCACGTCAGCCGGATCATGGGCAAGCTGGGCGCCCGCGACCGGGCCCAGCTGGTCATCGCCGCCTACGAATCGGGGCTCGTGGTGCCCGCCGGGGGCGGCTGACGGGGCCCGCCCCAGGGGCCGGGCCCCGGGTGTCGGTGGCGTACCGGACAATGGGACGCATGAGCTTGTTCCGGGACGACGGCGTGGTGCTGCGCACGCAGAAACTGGGCGAGGCCGACCGGATCATCACGATACTGACCCGGGGCCACGGCCGGGTGCGGGCCGTCGCGCGCGGTGTGCGGCGCACCAAATCGAAGTTCGGGGCCCGGCTCGAACCGTTCTCCCATGTGGACGTGCAGTTCTTCGCGCGCGGCAGCGAGCTGGTCGGGCGCGGGCTGCCGCTGTGCACCCAGAGCGAGACGATCGCCCCGTACGGCGGCGGGATCGTCACCGACTACGGGCGCTACACCGCCGGGACCGCGATGCTGGAGACCGCCGAGCGCTTCACCGACCACGAGGGCGAACCCGCGGTCCAGCAGTACCTGCTGCTGGTGGGCGGGCTGCGCACGCTGGCCCGGGGCGAGCACGCGCCGCATCTCATCCTGGACGCCTTCCTGCTGCGCTCCCTCGCGGTCAACGGCTACGCCCCCAGCTTCGACGCCTGCGCCCGGTGCGGACTGCCGGGGCCGAACCGTTTCTTCTCGGTGGCGGCGGGCGGGGTCGTATGCGGCGACTGCCGGGTGCCCGGCAGCGTCGTACCCTCGGCTGAGGCCGTTGCCCTGCTGAGCGCCCTGCTCACCGGTGACTGGGAGGCGGCGGACGCGTGCGAGGCGCGTCATGCCAGGGAGGGGAGCGGGCTGGTGTCCGCGTATCTGCACTGGCATCTGGAGCGCGGGCTGCGTTCACTGCGGTACGTAGAGAAGTGACACAGGGAGACTGAAGCTCATGGCAGTACGCGGGATGCTCGGCGGCCGTAACCGGCGCGACTACAAGACCCCGGAGCCGCACCCGTCCGGTGCCGTGCCCCCGAAGATCCCCGGTGAGCTGGTGCCCAAGCACGTCGCCATCGTGATGGACGGCAACGGCCGCTGGGCGAAGGAGCGCGGCCTGCCGCGCACCGAGGGGCACAAGGTCGGCGAGGGCGTCGTCATGGACGTGCTCAAGGGCTGCATCGAGATGGGCGTCAAGAACCTCTCGCTGTACGCCTTCTCGACGGAGAACTGGAAGCGGTCCCCGGAGGAGGTGAAGTTCCTGATGAACTTCAACCGGGACGTCATCCGCCGCCGCCGCGACGAGATGGACGAACTCGGCATCCGCATCCGCTGGGTGGGCCGCATGCCCAAGCTGTGGAAGTCCGTCGTGCAGGAGCTCCAGGTCGCCCAGGAGCAGACCAAGGACAACGACAGGATGACGCTGTACTTCTGCGTCAACTACGGCGGCCGGGCCGAGATCGCGGACGCCGCGCAGCGGCTCGCGCAGGACGTCGCCGCCGGGCGGCTCGACCCGTCGAAGGTCAACGAGAAGACGTTCGCGAAGTACATCTACTACCCGGACATGCCGGACGTGGACCTGTTCGTACGGCCCAGCGGCGAGCAGCGCACCTCGAACTACCTGATCTGGCAGAGCGCATACGCCGAGATGGTCTTCCAGGACGTGCTGTGGCCGGACTTCGACCGCCGCGACCTGTGGCGCGCTTGTCTGGAATTCGCCCAGCGCGACCGCCGGTTCGGGGGAGCCGATGAGGTCGCGGCGAAAACGGATCCCCGGACCTGAACCCCTGCCGATACGATCACGGCTCTTTCACACACGTCGGGTGGGGCCATGAACGAACAGCAGGGTGCCGTGCACGGAGCGGTCGAACTGAGATACCGCCCGGAGCTGCGGGACTACACGACGGCGCTCCGCGCCCGTAACCGGGTCAGCGCCTCGGGCCGGCGGCAGCGGCTCCTGGGGGTGGTCGCGACCGGATGCGGTGTCGTGGCCACCTCGCTGTCCCTGGCGAAAGGCGACGATGTACCGGTGCCGCTGCTGGCGGCGCTGCTGGTCTGCGGCCCGCTGCTGTTCCTCGGCCCGTGGCTGACGGCGCGCCAGCTGTTCCGGTTCGTACGGCAGCAGGGCGAGTTCCGGGTGCGGGTCGAGGAGACCGGCGTCGCCGTCGACACGGACAGCACGAGCGCGGTCGTCAAGTGGCAGGCGCAGCCGCGGTACGTGGAGACGGCGGACCTGTTCGTGATGTTCAGCGACGACCGGAACGCCACCGGGGTGACCGTGATAGCCAAGCGGGGCGCCCGGGGCGGGTCCGACGTGGACCGCATGCGCGAGATCTTCGACCGGAACCTGAAGAGGGTCTGAACGGCCGGAGCCGGGAGCCGCCCCGCTCCCTGGTCCAGCCCGGTCCGGACGAAGGCCCTCAGTTCTCGCCGCCCGCGCAGTCCGCGCAGGTGCCGAAGACCTCGACCGTGTGCGCCACGTTGACGAAGCCGTGCTGTGTGGCGATGGTCTCCGCCCACTGCTCGACCACGGGCCCCTCGACCTCGACCGCCTTGCCGCACATGCGGCAGACCAGGTGGTGGTGGTGCTCGCCGGTCGAGCAGCGCCGGTAGACGGACTCGCCCTCCGTGGTGCGCAGGACGTCCACCTCGCCGGCGTCGGCGAGGGACTGGAGGGTGCGGTAGACGGTCGTCAGGCCGACCGAGTCCCCCCGGTGTTTGAGGACGTCGTGCAGCTCCTGGGCGCTGCGGAACTCGTCCACCTCGTCGAGCGCCGCCGCGACGGCTGCCCGCTGCCGGGTCGAGCGGCCGCGTACCGGAGCCGCGTTCGTCCCACTGATCGGCGCCGTCGCCACAGGAGCCTCCTCGTGTCGCCCGTACATCTGTCGGGCCATTGTGCCAGCCCGCCCCTTCCGGGGGATCAGACTCGGACGTCGTCCGGTGCCGGGCGGGCCCCCGGTACTTCCAGGGTGCACCCCTCAGCCTCGGTCTCGCCGCGCTTGGCGCGGACGCGGGCGAGCGGGGCGGCGAGCAGCGTCAGGGCGACGAAGACCCCGATGGCCAGCAGCACGATCGTCGCGCCGGGCGGGACGTCCTGGTAGTACGAGGTGATGGTGCCGGACAGGGTGACGCCGACGCCGATGACGACGGAGAGCACGAACGTCACCTTGAAGGACCGGGTGATCTGCTGCGCGGCGGCGACCGGGACCACCATCAGGGCGCTGACCAGCAGCAGCCCCACGACCCGCATCGCGACCGTGACGGTCACGGCGGCGGTGACCGCGACGAGCAGGTTCAGCATCCGCACCGGCAGGCCGGTCACCCGGGCGAACTCCTCGTCCTGGCTGACGGCGAACAGCTGCCTCCGCAGCCCCACCGTCACCAGCAGCACGAACGCGGCGAGCAGGGAGATCGCGGTGATGTCCTCGGAGGAGACCGTGGACAGCGAACCGAAGAGGTACGAGGTCAGGTTGGCGTTCGAGCCCGTGTCGGAGAGGTTGATCAGCAGGACACCGCCCGCCATGCCGCCGTAGAAGAGCATGGCCAGCGCGATGTCGCCCCGGGTGCGGCCGTACCAGCGGATCAGCTCCATGACGACCGCGCCCGCGACGGCGACGGCGGTGGCCATCCAGACCGGGCTGGTGGAGAGCAGGAAGCCGAGGCCGACGCCGGTCATCGCGATGTGGCCGATGCCGTCGCCCATCAGGGCCTGCCGGCGCTGCACCAGGTAGATGCCGACGGCGGGCGCGATGACGCCGACCAGTACGGCGGCGAGCAGGGCCCGCTGCATGAAGGGAGGGTCGAGGAATTCCATGGTCAGCTCAGCAGTCCCGTCCGGACGGGCTCGGAAGCCGCGTGGGGGTGTACGTGGTCGTGGCCGGGCAGTGCGTGCTGGCCGACGGCCTTCGGAGGCGGCCCGTCGTGCAGGACACAGCCGTCGCGCAGGACGACCGCCCGGTCGATCAGGGGCTCCAGCGGGCCCAGCTCGTGCAGGACGAGGAGCACGGTGGTGCCGGCGGCGACCTGCTCGCGCAGGGTGGCGGCCAGGATCTCCTGGCTCGCCAGGTCCACGCCCGCCATCGGCTCGTCCATGATCAGGAGCTCCGGTTCGGCGGCGAGCGCGCGGGCGATGAGCACCCGCTGGTGCTGGCCGCCGGAGAGGGCGTTCACCGAGTCCTTCGCGCGGTCGGCGAGACCGACGAGCTCGATGGCGCGGTCGACGGCGGCGCGGTCCGCCTTGCGGGGGATGCCCAGCCGGGTGCGGGAGAGGCGTCCGGCGGAGACCACCTCGCGGATCGTGGCGGGCACGCCGCCGGCCGCCGTGGTGCGCTGCGGCACGTAGCCGACCCGGGCCCAGTCGCGGAAGCGGCGCAGCGGGGTGCCGAACAGCTCGACGGTGCCGCCGGTCAGGGGGACCTGGCCGATGACGGAGCGGACGGCGGTGGACTTGCCGGAGCCGTTGGCGCCGAGCAGGGCGACGACCTCGCCCCGGTGCACGGTCAGGTCGACGCCGCGCAGCACGGGGCGCGCGCCCAGGACGGCGGTGGCGTCGCGTACGGCGATCACGGGTTCGCTGGTGGGGTGCTGGGGCTCGGGCATGAGCGCCTCCGGTGCTGCTGCGCGGTTCGGGCCGACGGGTGCGGCGGGGTCGTCGCTCACTTCGCGCCGAGTGCCGTGCGCAGGGCGGCGAGGTTGGACTTCATGACCCCGATGTAGTCATCGCCCTTGGAGCTGTCGGTGATTCCCTCCAGCGGGTCCAGGACGCCGGTCTTCAGGCCGGTGTCGCGGGCGACCGTCTTCGCGGTCTTGTCGCTGGCGAGCGTCTCGAAGAAGACGGTGGTGACCTTCTTCTCCTCGGCGATGGAGTGCAGGGCGCTGATGCGGGCGGGGCTGGGCTCGGCCTCGGGGTCGATGCCGGCGATGCCCTCCTGGACGAGGCCGTAGCGCTCGGCGAGGTAGCCGAAGGCGGAGTGCGTGGTGATGAACGTCTTCGTCGCGGTGTTCTTCAGCCCGGTCCGGTAGGCGGTGTCGAGCGCGCCCAGCTCCTTGACCAGGGCGTCGGTGTTCTTCCGGTAGTCCGCCGCGTGGTCCGGGTCGGTCTTCGCCAGGGACGTGCCGACACCCTTGGCGACCTCGGTGTACTTCACCGGGTCCAGCCAGATGTGCGGGTCGGCGCCGGCCTCGTCGCCCTCGTGCTCGTGGCCGTGGTCCTCGCCGCCGGTCTCGGTGCCGTGGTCCTCCAGCGCGGTCAGCGTCGCGGCGTCGAGGGTGTGGGAGGCGCCGGACTGCTTGATCGCCTCGTCGACGGCGGGCTGGAGGCCCTTCAGGTAGAGGATGAAGTCCGCGTCGCTGAGCCTGCCGGTCTGCCGGGGGCTCAGCTCCAGGTCGTGGGGTTCCACGCCGGGCTTGGTGAGCGTGGAGACCGAGACGTGGTCGCCGCCTATGCGCTCGGCCAGGAACTGCATCGGATAGAAGGACGCCACCACGTCCAGCCGGCCGTCGCTCTTGTGGTCGGAGGTGTCGGACGACGAGCAGGCGGTGACGGCGGTGAGGCCGAGGGCGACCGCGCCGGTGACGGCGGCGGCCGGTATGAGGCGGCGTATGTTCATGACACTCATTTTCAACAAAAATGGAAACGGTTGTCAACAAGCGGGGTTCGCGGCCGGGACCGGTACCGATTTGATCGAAGGGCAGTGGCCGCCGGTAATCTGGGCCATTCGCCCGCCCGTTCCGTCGTAATGAAGAGAGCACCGTGGCCGCCGACAAGATCGACACCATCGTCAGCCTGAGCAAGCGCCGTGGCTTCGTCTACCCCTGCAGCGAGATCTACGGTGGTCAGAAGGCCGCCTGGGACTACGGGCCGCTGGGCGTCGAGCTCAAGGAGAACCTGAAGCGCCAGTGGTGGCGCTACATGGTCACCTCCCGCGAGGACGTCGTCGGCATCGACTCGTCGGTCATCCTGGCCCCCGAGGTGTGGGTGGCCTCCGGCCACGTCGCCACCTTCTCGGACCCGCTGACCGAGTGCACCTCCTGCCACAAGCGCTACCGCGCGGACCACCTGGAGGAGGCGTACGAGGAGAAGCACGGCAAGGCGCCCGCGAACGGCCTCGCCGACCTGAACTGCCCCAACTGCGGCAACAAGGGCACCTTCACCGAGCCCAAGCAGTTCTCCGGCCTGCTCTCCACGCACCTCGGCCCGACCCAGGACTCCGGCTCGGTCGCCTATCTGCGCCCCGAGACCGCCCAGGGCATCTTCACCAACTTCTCCCAGGTGCTGACCACCGCGCGCAAGAAGCCCCCGTTCGGCATCGCGCAGATGGGCAAGTCCTTCCGCAACGAGATCACTCCGGGCAACTTCATCTTCCGCACGCGCGAGTTCGAGCAGATGGAGATGGAGTTCTTCGTCAAGCCGGGCGAGGACGAGCAGTGGCAGGAGTACTGGATGGAGCAGCGCTGGAACTGGTACACCGGTCTCGGCCTGCGCGAGGAGAACATGCGGTGGTTCGAGCACCCGCAGGAGAAGCTCTCCCACTACTCCAAGCGCACCGCTGACATCGAGTACCGCTTCCGCTTCGGCGGCAGCGAGTGGGGCGAGCTGGAGGGCGTCGCCAACCGCACCGACTACGACCTGACCGCCCACTCCAAGGCGTCGGGCACGGACCTCTCCTACTTCGACCAGGAGAAGGGCGAGCGCTACACCCCGTACGTCATCGAGCCCGCGGCCGGTGTCGGCCGCTCGCTGCTGGCCTTCCTCCTCGACGCGTACAACGAGGACGAGGCGCCGAACGCGAAGGGCGTCATGGAGAAGCGCGCCGTGATGCGCCTCGACCCGCGCCTGGCGCCGGTCAAGGTCGCGGTCCTCCCGCTCTCCCGCAACCCGCAGCTCTCGCCGAAGGCCAAGGGCCTCGCCGCCGACCTCCGGCAGAACTGGAACATCGAGTTCGACGACGCCGGCGCCATCGGCCGCCGCTACCGCCGCCAGGACGAGATCGGTACGCCGTTCTGCGTCACCGTCGACTTCGACACCCTGGACGACAACGCGGTCACCGTCCGCGAGCGCGACACGATGAAGCAGGAGCGCGTCTCCCTGGACCAGATCCAGGGCTACCTCGCCTCCCGCCTGCTCGGCTGCTGACGCCCGCACCCACCGACCGAGGCCCCCAGTCCCGCGCCCGGCGCGGAACCGGGGGCCTCGGGGGTGCGGGGGTCCGGCTGCGGAAAACCGCGTGAGGAGGGCGCCCGGTATGGGTACCGTCTTCCGCATGTATTCGTTCTTCCAGATCTACGAGTGAGAGCGCGGCGGGCCCGACCGCCCGCCGCCCCCTCCGGATCGATCCAAGGTCGCGACAGACCTCACCGAGACCACACATTGGGAGAACCCCATGGCCAAGAGCCGCAACAACCTCCTCGGCGTCGGCGGACAGCGCAAGAAGCTGTCCCGCACCGACGCCCAGGGCGCCGGCACCGCGCGCGAGGCCGACCGCAGGACGGCCGCCGACCAGAAGCAGGAGCTGCTCCGCAAGATGCGGGAGCGGGCCGCCGGCACCGAGCAGCCCGACACCGCGGAAGCCGACGCGCCGGCCGCGGAGCCGGAGGCCCCGGCACAGAGCTGACGCCCCCGGCACAGAGCTGACGCCCCCGCGCACGGCCCGGGGCCCCGGCGGACGGACCACCAGGTCCGTCCGCCGGGGCCTTCGTGCTTTCGGCCGCCGCCCTACCCCACCGTGCGCGGCAGCCGCAGGCTCAGCGCGGTCGTCAGGGCCACCGCCGCCAGCTGGACGAGCAGCGTCACGATCAGGGCGTCCCGCATCCCCGACCCCGGCGCAAGGGCCAGGAACAGCGAGCCGAGCGTGGCCACCCCCAGCGTCAGCGTCGCCTGCTGGGTCGTCGTCATCACACCGCCGCCCACCCCGGCCCGCTCCGGCGGTACGTCCGACAGGATGATGCGGAAGATGACGGGCAGCTGGAGGCCCTGGCCGAAGCCGGCGACCGCCATGCCCGGCAGCAGGCCCGCCATGCCCAGGTCCGGCCAGCCCCGCCACACGGCGAGCGCGAGCACCGCCACGCCCACCGCCTGGATCAGCCCGCCGGCCGTCACGACCCGGCTGCCGTACCGCCGCACCAGCCGGGGACCGGCCAGCGACGCCGCGAAGAAGGCCACCGCCATCGGGGCGATCGACAGGCCGGACCGCGCCGGACCCAGCCCCAGGCCCTGCTGGAGCGCGACCGCGATGACGAACATGAAGCCGCCGAAGCCCACCGAGAACGGCACCACGAGGGTGAGGCCGCGCCGCAGCGACTCCAGGCGCAGCAGGCTGGGCGGTACCAGCGGGACGAGCCCGCGCCGGTCCGCCCGCCGCTCCACCCGGTAGAACGCCGCCGCCGCGAACGGGAACAGCGCGAGGGACACCCAGGTCCACAGCGGCCAGCCCGCCGCCCGCCCCTCGGTGAGCGGGGCCAGCAGCGCCAGCAGCGACACCGCGAGCAGCAGCGTGCCCGGTACGTCGACGGGCGCGGGACGGGCCGCCCGGGTCTCCGGGACCGCGCGCGCCGCCAGCACCAGACCGATCGCCGCGACGGGCACGTTGACCAGGAACACCGACCGCCAGCCCGCGCTCTCGCCGAACACCGAGGAGAGCGGCGCGGCGGCGACCAGAGCCCCGCCCAGGATCTGGCCCGCGACCATGGAGAGCCCGGCCGTCGCTCCGTACAGGCTCATCGCCCGGGCCCTGCGGTGGCCGGAGGTGGCCGCCTGGATGGTGGCGAGGACCTGCGGCAGCATCAGCGCGGCCGAGGCGCCCTGGGCCACCCGCGCCCCGACCAGGGTCCAGGCGGTCGGGGCGAGCCCGCAGGCCAGCGAGGTGAGCCCGAAGGCCGCGATCCCGGCCAGGAAGAGCCGGCGCCGGCCGGCCATGTCACCGAGCCGCCCGCCGAGGACGAGCAGCACGGCGTAGGCGAGCCCGTAACCCGCGACGACCAGTTCCAGCAGGGCGGGGCCCGCCGCCAGGTCGTGGTCGATGGTGGGCAGGGCCACGTTGACGATGAAGAAGTCGATGAGGGGGAGGGCCGCGCCCAGCAGCACGGTGAACAGCCCCAGCGCGCCGAGCACCGGGGCGGGATGGTCGTGCCGGACCACCGGGGAGGCGGTGGCGCTTGCCGTTGTCGTCCGTACAGAGGATTCACTCACGCCACCGACGATCGCTCCGCCCGCAGCCTGGTACCAGAGTGTCTTTATCCTGGTACAAGTACCACCAGGCACTGGCCGCCCGGTGCCCGTGCCGGGCCCGCACCCTGGAGGAATGACGACGATGGCGACGCCCCTGACGCAGACGGCCGCCCCCGGCGGGAGCGAGCCCGACATCCGGCGGCACGAGCTGGCGAACTTCCTGCGCAGCCGCCGCGAACGGATCACCCCCGAGCAGGTCGGCCTCGTCCGGGGCCGCCGCAGGCGCACGCCGGGCCTGCGCCGCGAGGAGGTCGCCCAGCTCTCCGCCGTCGGTGTCACCTGGTACACCTGGCTCGAACAGGCCCGGGACATCCAGGTCTCGCCCCAGGTCCTCGACGCCCTCGCCCGCGCCCTGCTCCTGGACCGCAGCGAGCGCAGCCACCTCTTCTCACTCGCCGCGGCCATCGACCCGGCCCCCGGCGCGGACTGCCCGCACCTCACCCCGGCGCTGCGGACCATGCTGCGGCAGCTGGAGCCGATCCCCGCCTGCGTGCAGAACAGCCGGTACGACATCCTCGCCCACAACCGCACGTACGGGCGGCTGCTCTGCGATCTGGAGGCGGTCGCCCCCGAGGACCGCAACGTCATGCTGCTCGCCCACACCAACGAGCAGTGGCGCTCCTCGGTGATGGACACCGCCGAGGTGACCCGTTACATCACCGCCAAGTTCCGCGCGGCGATGGCGGAACACCTCGCCGAGCCCGCCTGGAAGGAGCTGCTGGGCCGGCTGGAGGCCGCCTCGGATGAGTTCCGCGAGAACTGGGCCCGGCACGAGGTCGTCGGGGCAGGCGGCCGGGCCAAGGTCTTCCGCAACGCGTGGGTGGGGCTGCTCCGGGTGGAGGCCACCGACCTCTGGCTCGGCCCCTCGGCCGGACCGCGCCTGGTCAGCTACGCGCCCCGCGACGACGAGACGTACGAGCGGCTGGCGCGCCTTCAGGAACTGGTGCGCGCCGCCGAGGACTGAGCGGCCGGGTCCCCGGCCACTGGTTCCGCCACCGGTTCGGCCAGCCGTTCCGCCGTCCGGCGGGCGGTGGACCTGGCCCACCGGCCGCTGCTCAGGGCGCCGACCAGCAGGACGGCGAGCCCGCAGCCGGTGACGATCCACCAGCCGGGCCGGCTGGCCGCCACGAAGCCGTCCGACCCGCCCGGGTCCGCCATGCCCGCCGCCAGGACCGCGCCGATCACGGCGACACCGAGGGTCTGCCCGATCTGCCGGCTGGTGGAGGCGACGGCTGCCGCGACGCCCGCCTGGGAGCGGGGCATACCGGAGACGGCGGTGTTGGTGATGGGCGCGTTCACCGAGCCGAAGCCCAGACCGAAGAGCACATACGCGGCGAACATCGAGACCGTCCCGGTCTCCGCGTCGAACGCCGCCAGCATCAGCCCGCTCAGCGCCATCGCACCGCCCGCGACCAGCAGCGGCACCCGCGGCCCACGACTGGCGACGAGCCGCCCGGACAGTGGCGAGAGCAGGCACACCACGGCCGCCATGGGCAGCGTGTAGAGACCGGCCTCCAGCGCGCTCAGACCCCGGACGTCCTGGAGGTAGAGCGTGTTGAGGAAGAGGAAGCCGCCGAGCGCGGCGAAGGCGCTGACCGCGATGACGGTGGCCCCGCTGAACGGGACGCTGTGGAAGAACCGCAGGTCGATCAGCGGATCGGCGCGCCGGGGCTCGTACACCAGCAGCCCCGTCAGGGCCGCCGCCGCGAGCCCCGCGAAGAGCAGGATCTCGGCGGAGGTCCACCCCTTCTGCGGGGCCTCGATGATCGCGTACGTCAGCGAGCCCAGCAGCGTGATCACCAGGACCTGGCCCAGCGGGTCCGGGCGGCGGGCCCGCCGGGCGCGCGACTCGGGGACGTAACGCCAGGTCAGGAGCAGGGCGGCGAGGCCCACCGGGAGGTTGACCCAGAAGATCGACCGCCAGCCGACGGAGTCGACCAGACCGCCGCCGACCACCGGTCCCGCCGCCATCGAGATGCCGACGACCCCGCCCCAGACGCCGATCGCGCGGGCGCGCTCGCGGGGGTCGGTGAAGGTGTTGGTGATGATCGACATCGCGACCGGGTTGAGCATCGAGCCGCCCACGGCCTGCACCATCCGGAAGGCGATCAGCGCCTCCAGGTTCGGCGCCAGCGAGCAGAGCGCCGAACCCAGGGTGAACAGCACCAGGCCCGCCATGAAGACCTTCCGCCGGCCGATCCGGTCGGCGGTGGAACCGGCGAGCATCAGCAGGGATGCGAGGACGAGCGTGTACGCGTCGATCGTCCACTGCATCCCCGCGACGCTCGCGTCCAGCTCCCGGCGCATGGCGGGCAGGGCGACGTTCAGGGCGGTGGTGTCGAGGCTGACGATCAGCAGGCTCATGCAGCAGATCGCCAGCACCAGCATCCGCCGTCGGTGACTGAGCTCAGGCATTCATCGATAGTACGACTAACTAACGACTGCTGCCGCCAGAGTTTTCGCCACGTCCCGGACGAGCGGGTGGTCGCCCGCCGCGTCGGAGGCACCCGCCGGCTTCGTCGTCAGCACCGCCAGGACCACCGGCGCACCCTCCGGCGTCCACGCGACGCCCACGTCGTTGCACGAGCCGTACGAGCCGCCGCCCGTCTTGTCGGCGACCGTCCACTCCGGCGGCAGCCCGGCCCGGAACCGCGTACCGCTCGTCCGGCAGTTCAGCAGCCAGTGGGTCAGCAGCTCGCGGTCCCGGCGCTCCAGCACGTTCCCCAGCACCAGCCGGGCGTAGTCGCGGGCGATCGCCGAGGGGGTCGTGGTGTCGGTGACCCGGCCCGGCTCGGCGGAGTTCAGCACGGGCTCCCAGCGGTCCAGCCGGGTCACCCGGTCGCCCAGGGAGCGGGCGAAGCGGGTGACGGCATGAGGGCCGCCCAGCTCGCGCAGCAGCAGATTGCCTGCGGTGTTGTCGCTGTCCCCGATGGCGGCGTCGCAGAGCCGGGCGATGCTCAGCCCGCTCGCGATGTGCTCCGGGGTGTCGGTGACCGGCGAATCCGAGACGCAGTCCGCCTCCGTGTAGTGGACCACCTTCTCCAGGACCTCGCCGTTCTGGTCCACGTCCCGCAGGACGGCCGCCGCGGCGAGCGTCTTGAAGGTGGACAGCATCGGGAAGCGCTCGTCGGCCCGGTGCCGCACCGCGACCCCGGTGGCGGCGTTGTACGCGAACGCGCCGACGCGGGCGCCGTGCGTACGCTCCAGCTCGCGCAGCCGGGCCGTCGTGGAGCCGGCGGCCGCGCGGGCGGTGCCCGACGTGCCGACGAGCAGCGCGCCGGTGGCACCGAGCGCGAGCAGGCCGCGACGGCTGGGGGAGCCGAGAGTTAAGCGGGACAGGTGCGTGGCCATGATTCATGTCTCCTTGGTTCGCCAAAAACCTTTACCGGCCCGTCGCCGGAACCCCCACGCTACGGCGGGGGTCGGACAACGCCCCCGCCTTTCCCCGCCCCGGCGGGGCGCCACCGCCCCCGGAGCAGTCGCCGGGGTACGGGACAATGGGGCCATGACCACGCTCGCCCCCTCGCCCTCGCTGCTCCGCATCGGCCCGCACACCGTGCAGCCGCCGGTGGTCCTCGCGCCCATGGCCGGCATCACCAACGCCCCCTTCCGCACGCTGTGCCGGGAGTTCTCGGGCGGCAAGGGTCTTTTCGTCAGCGAGATGATCACGACGAGGGCCCTGGTCGAGCGCAACGAGAAGACCATGCAGCTCATCCACTTCGACGCGAGCGAGACCCCGCGCTCGATCCAGCTGTACGGAGTGGACCCGGACACGGTCGGCAAGGCGGTCAGCATGATCGTCGACGAGGACCTCGCCGACCACATCGACCTCAACTTCGGCTGCCCGGTCCCCAAGGTCACCCGCAAGGGCGGCGGCTCGGCCCTCCCGTACAAGCGGCCGCTGCTGCGCGCGATCCTGCACGAGGCGGTCTCCCGGGCCGGGGACCTGCCCGTCACGATCAAGATGCGCAAGGGCATCGACGACGACCACCTGACCTACCTCGACGCCGGCCGGATCGCCGTCGAGGAGGGCGTCACGGCGGTCGCCCTGCACGGCAGGACCACCGCCCAGCACTACGGTGGCACCGCCGACTGGGACGCCATCGCCCGGCTCAAGGAGCACGTCCCGGAGATCCCGGTGCTCGGCAACGGCGACATCTGGTGCGCGGACGACGCCCTGCGCATGATGCGCGAGACCGGCTGCGACGGCGTGGTCGTGGGGCGCGGCTGCCTGGGCCGCCCCTGGCTCTTCGGCGACCTGGTCAGCGCGTTCGAGGGGACGGGGACGCGGCAGGCGCCCACGCTGCGCACCGTTGCCGAGGTGATGCTGCGGCACGCGACGCTGCTGGGGGAGTGGATCGGTGACGAGGCCCGGGGCGTGATCGACTTCCGCAAGCACGTCGCCTGGTACCTCAAGGGCTTCGCGGTGGGCTCCGAGATGCGCAAGAAGCTGGCGATCACCTCCTCGCTGGAGGAGCTGGGCTCCCAGCTGCAGGAGCTGGACCTCGACCAGCCCTGGCCGGACGGCGCCGACGGACCGCGCGGGCGCACCTCGGGCAACAACCGGGTGGCCCTCCCGGACGGCTGGCTGAAGGACCCGTACGACTGCGCGGGCGTCGGCGCCGACGCGGAGCTGGACACCTCCGGCGGCTGAGAAAGCGGTCGGCGCATGGGGGGCACTGCGTGCCCCCCATGCGCATTTTCGCTCAGGTGAGCGGCCCCACCATCGAGTGATTCTCGCCACCTTGAGAGGGGTGGCGCTCAGATGAGCGCAAAATCCGGGGCTGCATTTCTCAAAGGGTGGCACTGAGTGCCAGATGTCCTTACTTTGACCGATCGACGCATCGATCACTTTCAGCCACCGAATCCCGGGTTCCGGTGTGCGCTGCGTCATCCTGCGTACGACTCCTGAACGCGCGCTTCCGGAGGGCTTTCGAGCAGTCGACTTTCGATCTGCTGGCGGACGGGTGGTTACGGCCGCACGACGCGCAAGTGGACGTACCCAGGTACCTTCGATCTGGGTATGTTCCTCGCCGTCAGGGCAGCCACCGCGTCTTCGAGGAGTCGAGACCGTGTCGGAAAACAAAGCTGTGCAGAAGTTCGTCTACGACTTCACCGAAGGCAACAAGGATCTGAAGGACCTCCTCGGCGGGAAGGGGGCCAACCTCGCCGAGATGACCAACCTCGGGCTCCCCGTCCCGCCCGGCTTCACCATCACCACCGAGGCGTGCAAGGTCTACCTGGACAGCGGTGAGGAGCCGGCCGCCCTCCGCGACGAGGTGAGTGCGCACCTCGACGCCCTGGAGGGGCGGATGGGCAAGAAGCTCGGCCAGGCCGACGACCCGCTGCTGGTCTCCGTACGCTCCGGCGCCAAGTTCTCGATGCCCGGGATGATGGACACCGTCCTCAACATCGGCCTCTCCGACGCCTCCGTGGTGGGCCTCGCCGCCCAGGCCGGCGACGAGCGGTTCGCCTGGGACTCCTACCGCCGGCTGATCCAGATGTTCGGCAAGACCGTGCTCGGGGTGGACGGCGAGCTCTTCGAGGAGGCGCTGGAGGCCGCGAAGGAGACCAAGGGCGTCAAGGTCGACGTGGACCTCGACGCGGGCGACCTGAAGAAGCTGGTCAAGGAGTTCAAGAAGATCGTCGCGCGGGACGCCGGCCGCGACTTCCCGCAGGATGCGCGCGAGCAGATGGACCTGGCCATAAAGGCGGTCTTCGACTCGTGGAACACCGACCGGGCCAAGCTCTACCGCCGCCAGGAGCGCATCCCCGGCGACCTCGGCACCGCCGTCAACGTCTGCTCGATGGTCTTCGGCAACCTCGGCCCCGATTCCGGTACGGGCGTCGCCTTCACCCGCGACCCGGCCAGCGGGCACCAGGGCGTCTACGGCGACTACCTCCAGAACGCGCAGGGCGAGGACGTCGTCGCGGGCATCCGCAACACCGTGCCGCTCGCCGAACTGGAGGCGATCGACAAGCGGTCGTACGACCAGCTGCTGACGATCATGGAGACGTTGGAGACCCACTACAAGGACCTCTGCGACATCGAGTTCACCATCGAGCGCGGCCACCTGTGGATGCTCCAGACCCGGGTCGGCAAGCGCACCGCCGGTGCCGCCTTCCGGATCGCGACCCAGCTGGTGGACCAGGGGCTGATCGACGAGGCCGAGGCCCTTCAGCGGGTCAACGGCGCCCAGCTCGCCCAGCTGATGTTCCCGCGCTTCGACGACACCGCGAAGACCCGGCGGCTCGGCCGGGGCATCGCCGCCTCGCCCGGCGCGGCGGTCGGCAAGGCGGTCTTCGACTCGTACACCGCCGTCAAGTGGTCCCGGTCCGGCGAGAAGGTCATCCTGATCCGCCGCGAGACCAACCCGGACGACCTGGACGGCATGATCGCCGCCGAGGGCATCCTCACCTCGCGCGGCGGGAAGACCTCGCACGCCGCCGTCGTCGCCCGGGGCATGGGCAAGACCTGCGTCTGCGGCGCCGAGGAGATCGAGGTCGACACCAAGCGCCGGCGTCTGACGGTCGGCGACATCGTCGTGGAGGAGGGCGACGTCGTCTCCGTCGACGGCTCCACCGGCAAGGTGTACCTCGGCGAGGTCCCCGTCGTGCCGTCCCCGGTGGTCGAGTACTTCGAGGGCCGCATGCACGCGGGCGCCGACGACGCCGACGAGCTGGTGGCCGCCGTGCACCGGATCATGGCGTACGCGGACCGGGTGCGCCGGCTGCGGGTGCGGGCCAACGCGGACAGCGCGGAGGACGCCCTGCGCGCCCGCCGCTTCGGTGCCCAGGGCATCGGTCTCTGCCGCACCGAGCACATGTTCCTCGGCGAGCGCCGCGAGATGGTCGAGAAGCTGATCCTGGCCGACACCGACCAGGAGCGCGAGACGGCCCTGGAGCAGCTGCTCCCGCTCCAGAAGGCGGACTTCATCGAGCTGTTCGAGGCGATGGACGGACTCCCGGTCACCGTACGGCTGCTGGACCCGCCGCTGCACGAGTTCCTGCCGGACATCACGGAGCTGTCGGTACGCGTGGCCCTCGCCGAGGCCCGCAAGGACGCCAACGAGAACGACCTCAGGCTCCTCCAGGCCGTGCACAAGCTGCACGAGCAGAACCCGATGCTGGGGCTGCGCGGGGTGCGGCTCGGCCTGGTCATCCCCGGCCTGTTCGCCATGCAGGTGCGGGCCATCGCCGAGGCGGCCGCCGCCCGCAAGAACGCCAAGGGCGACCCGCGCCCCGAGATCATGATCCCGCTCGTCGGCACGGTCCAGGAGCTGGAGATCGTCCGCGAGGAGGCCGACCGGGTCATCGCCGAGGTCCAGGCCGCCACCGGCACCGACCTCAAGCTGAAGATCGGCACCATGATCGAGCTGCCGCGCGCCGCGCTGACCGCCGGGCAGATCGCGGAGGCGGCGGAGTTCTTCTCCTTCGGCACCAACGACCTGACCCAGACGGTGTGGGGCTTCTCCCGCGACGACGTGGAGGCCTCGTTCTTCACCGCCTACCTGGAGAAGGGCATCTTCGGGGTGTCGCCGTTCGAGACGATCGACAAGGACGGCGTGGGCTCGCTGGTCAAGAACGCCGTCGCGGCCGGCCGGGCCACCCGCCCCGACCTGAAGCTGGGCATCTGCGGGGAGCACGGCGGCGACCCCGAGTCGGTGCACTTCTTCCACGAGGCCGGTCTCGACTACGTCTCCTGCTCGCCGTTCCGCATTCCCGTGGCGCGCCTCGAGGCGGGCCGGGCGGCGGCCGGGGCGCGGGCCAGCGACAGCCGCTGACGCGGAATTCCGGAGGCGGCGGCACCCTGTGCGGGGGTGCCGCCGCCTTGTCGTGCGCGACCGGGCGGCACGGCTGTTGTCATGTCCCGGTAAATCGAGTGAGCGGCGCCCATTGCTTCGTTTAATGCGCAAAGAAATCGAGTTGAACGGACCGGGGTGCGGCCCGTGGATCCCCATCCACGGAGATCGG
>NZ_JBMNDO010000059.1:0-47727 GCF_052542855.1 Streptomyces sp. SAS_281 | reverse complement strand
GCGCTCCGGCCCCCCGCCCGGCAGCGCCGCCTCCCCTGCTCAGCGACTTTTGAACCTGCTCGGCCGCTGCAACTGCACTGGCAGCGACCCGCCGCCGACGCCCTGCGCCCGCTGCGCGATCCAAACGCGCCGCTGTTGAGCGGAAGGCGCCGATGCAGGCCGAGCTCGATCGAACGTTCGGATGAGAGCGTGATGCGGCTCAGCGACATGCCGACACGGCATCCACAAGATCCACTTTCGATACACGGTCCCGCGCCCCCGGGGCTCAAGCCGCGAGTTCCGAGCGCTCTTTGAATGGATTGGCTGGGCGGGTCTTTACCCACCCACCCGCCCCCGTTACCCGCACGGGTTCACTTTTCGCGATCAAGTTGCGACGGACGGTAGGCACGCTTTAGCTTCAGCGAGGACATAGACCTAAGACGGCCCCCGTCGGTGTGGCAACACCGCCAGGGGCCTGACCACCTCGATCGACCCGATGAAAGTAGCGATCTGATGGCTGACGCCCAGTCTAGTAGCGCACCCTTCCCCGACCACCCGATGGCGAACCCCGGTTACGGCAAACGTTCCGCCCCGGACCAACGCCCCCGTACGGGTCAGGACTTCACGCATCTCAACCCCCGTGACGCGGCCATCGCGTCGTACATCGACGGGCTGTGCGACGGCGCCGACATCTCCGTGAAGGCGCTGGCCAAGACGCTTCCGTACGGGCAGTGCGCGATCCGGACGTCGCTGAACCGCCTTCAGGAGGCGGGGCACCTGCGCCGGGGCAGCGAGTGCGTGGCGAGCGGGGTGAACCTGCTGTGGGTGACCCGGACGTTCTTCTCCCGCACCGCGCGCGACGACACCTGGTGGGCGAGCTTCAGCCGGGGCGACGTACCCGAGGACACCCGGCGGGAAACGCGCTCCAAGGCGTTCATCCTGCTGGCGGCGCTGGGCCGCAGGGCCCCCGTGCTGTCGCTGTCGCACAACGACTGCGTGGCACTGGAACCGCAGGCGTCGGAGTGGCTGCGCAGGGGCGCCACGGAGGACGACATCCTCCGCGCTCTCACCGCGGGGCTCCCGGGCCCGATCCACCACCCGGCGGCCTTCGTGGCCAAGCGCCTCCAGATGAAGCTGCCCCCGGCCCGCGAACCCCGCCCGGTCCTGCGGGCCCTGGAATGCAGCGAGTGCCGGGCCCCCGGCACCGCCGACGCGCTCCCCGGCGGCAAGTGCCGCCCCTGCACGGGCAAACCCACCCGCGAGACCCCGACCCTCCCCGCCCAACAGGTCCGCGCCAAGGCCCGCGCCGTACGAGCGGGCCTGATCCCCAGGTCGGACCGCCCCAAGCGCTGAGCCACCACGGGTGGGGCGTGAGCACGCAAAGTCAAGGTCCTGTGACGCCTCGTCAAGGACGCGACCCTGGGGCCGGATCCTTCTGCCTCACCGGCCTGTAACCCCGCCCCGGAACTCCACCAGGAGCAGCGCCGAGTCATCGTCGGGCGGGCCGCCGGTGAAAGCCGCGACGTCCGCGCGGACACGACGGAGCACCTCCTCGGGTTCGCCGGTCGCCAGCAGCGGGGCGACGCGCTCGCGGACGGGGTAGAAGCGCCCTTCGTCGTCGCGGGCCTCGCTCAGGCCGTCGGTGTAGAAGAACAGCCGGTCGCCGACGCGCAGGGTGGCGCGGGCGCCGCCGTCCCGGAGGTCGGCGGGGCCGGTCAGCCCCGTGAGCCCGAACGGCGGGCCCGGCTCGCCCGACGCGACGGACACGACCTCGCCGTCGCGCGTGCGGAGGAGGGGCGGCGGGTGGCCGTGGTTGTGCACGACCAGGCCGCCGTCCCGCCCGATCTCCGCGAGAATCGCGGTCACGAAACGCCCGCCGTCGGTCCTGCGTTCCAGCGCCGCTTCGATGCGACGGCCGACGTCGGCCAGCTCCCGAGCCCCGGGGGCGGCCTCCCGGAAGGCGGTCAGGACGACCGAGGCGCAGCGAACGGTCTCAAGCCCCTTGCCCTGGACGTCCCCGACGACCAGACGCATGCCGTCGGAGCACGGCTCCACGTCGTACAGATCCCCTCCGATCAGGGTGGCGCGGCCGGCGGAGACGTACGAGGTGCCCAACCGGACCGGCCCGAGCTCCGGGGGGACCGGGGTGAACAGCACGTCCTCCAGCGTGCGGGCCACGTCCCGTACGTCGATGAGCCGCCGCTCCACCTTGAGGCGCGCCCAGGCCGCGTAGGCGGAGGCGAGGGTGACGTACGCGATGGCGAACAGGGCCACCCACATGCGCAGATGCCCGAAGCGGTCGGCCTTCCACGCGAAGAGCAGACACAGGAGGACGGCGAGGCCCCCCATCGCGGCGACGTTGCGCACGGTCCCCCGCGCGGAGGCGATCGCGGGCCCGGCGGCGTACACAGGCAGCAGGTTGTACTCGGGCCCGGTCACCGCGTCCACGACGGCCGTCCCCAGCATGACAACCAACGGCAACCCCATCGGCGCCCCGACGACCCGCCCCCAGCGCCTGCCCACTGCCACCTCCGCGCCACTCGACCCGCCCAGAATGACACGAATCGGGTGAATCGAGCCCTTGTCTCAGGTCGCGTCGCGTACCAGCGGTGCCCCCGGTACAGAGACGACGCCGAGCGCCAGCGTCACCGTGGCGGCGACGACGGCGGGCAGGTGGTCCGGAGGCATCAGGATGATCGTCCACGGCTGGGTGGCGCCGCTGCCCCCCGTATTGCCGATCAGCATCATCGTGATCACCCAGGCGACGGGGATGATCACGGCCACCTGGTAACCCGCTACCCGGCGGGCCAGCAGCATCAACCCGACCAGGAACGCGGTGTTGCGCCCTGCGGTGCTCGCGCTGGAGGCGTCCAGAAGCGTGGCGACGGCCTGCGCGACCGCAATCGCGGTCAGCACGGTCGCCAGGACCAGTGCCTGGTCGAACCGGGCGACCGGTCGGCGCCCCGAAGCCTCGGCGGACGGGAGCCTGCTGCCGAGCGCGTGGGCGAGCCCGATGCAGACGACGAGCGGCGCGAAGAGCACCAGCGGCCTGGCGGCCTCACTGCCCAGCGAGGGAAGGGAGACCACCGTGTCACCGGCGGCCGCGGTCACCACTGCGTACGCCAGGAGGGCGAGCGCGAGAAGCGGGACCTGGCGAGTCCTCACCCACCACAGCATCCGATCACCCTTCCACGGGAGGGGCGGCCGGCATGGTCTCCGGAGCGGGCTTGCACTGCTGGAGCAGCCTGACGTTGCGCGTGTACCAGGACAGCTGCTTTTCGGGCGACAGCTTCGTCACTTTCCGCACCACGGCTGCCAGGCGCGGATCGGCGGCCCGCTTCTCGCTGTACTGGCCCCGGATCGTCTCCTCGTCCAGGCCCGCCTTGAGCATGAGCCAGGCCGCGAGCGCGCCCACGTTGCCCTGTTGGACGTCGGTGGTGGTGTCGCAGGGCGGGATCACGGGAAGAGCCGAGGCCGCGACGCTGGCCTTCAGATCCACGTCGCGCATGTCCCTGTAGAGGAAGAGCCGCCACGTCCGCTTGTCGATGCGGGCCGCCTCGGAGACGAAGGCGAGTTCCTTGGGCGCCTGCAGACCTGCGGCCACGAGTCGGGGCACGACCTCCTTCGACGCCGCGGTCAGCGGGCCCAGGCTGTCGGCCGCCTCCACGGGCACACAGACCCGGGGCGATCCGTCGGCACACACCGGGGCGTCGGTCCGTGCGCGCGGCGGCGGGTCCCCGGTCCAGTCCCGTACGGGTGCGACGGCCGACGCGGTGAACACAGCGAGGCAGACAGCGGACGCGGCAGCCGCTGCGCCTGCCCGCACGAACCTGTGACGACGCCACCGGGCGATCTCCGCCCCGGCCAGGACGGCGGCCAGGAAGCCGGTGGCCATCAGCATCGGCACGCCGAGGGCCACCGGGTTCACCGTGATCGTGACGTCACCGTAAGGCGCGTCGAGCCAGCCGGTGAGCTCCCGAAGCCACATCGGGGACGTGATCGTGACGGGCATGACGAGACACAGATAGTCGACGACGAGGATCACGGGGGTGGCCAGGACGCGCGGCAGCAGCATCCCCAGCCCGTACCCGACGACCGTGTGGACGACGATGAGATACCCGGCCATGGCCAGCACGCCCGGGTGCGGCCAGTCATGGGCCGCGCCGGTCTCCAGGCGCACGGTGACCAGGCACGTCGTGACCGCCGCCACCCCGAGCAGCGCCACCGGCCACAGCACGCTGAAGGCGATGGCGTACCTGCCGCGCACCGCCCCCAGCCGGTACACGCCGGCCCGTCGCAGGCGCCCGGCCTCCCAGGCGGCGAACGCCGCGCAGGCGGGGGCGTAGAAGGGCAGCGTGTGCCCGACGAGGACCGTGTTCCCCGCCCAGTAGGCAGGCTCGTTCGACGCTTCGTGAGCGGTGACCAGCCACACCCAGCCGAGGACCAGCGGCGCGACCCAGACAGCACCGGTCGTACGCAACGCTGTCGCTACGCGCATACCGGCCCCTCCTCCTGGACGGTGGCGTAGTAGGCGGCCTCAGCGAGGCGCCCGGCCGCCGTGCGGGGCGAGGGCGAGGAAGTCGCGTACCGCCCCGGCGAACCGGACGGTGCCGTGGTCCAGCACGACCACGTGGTCGTACGTCTCCTCCAGATCGGCGACGTCGTGCGTCGAGAGCACCACGTGCTGATCGAGGCCGCCGAGGATCTCGTGGAAGACCCGGCGCTGACGGGGGTCCATGCCGGCCGTCGGCTCGTCCAGCAGCAGGACCTCGGCCTCGTGCACCAACGACTGGGCGACGCCTACGCGGCGTTGCTGCCCGCCGGACATCCGGCGGACCTTCCGGTCGGCGAGATCGGCGAGCTCCACCCGTTCGAGAGCGCCGAGCGAACGGTCCCAGGCATCCCGCCGGTTCATCCCCTTCAGCCACCCGACATACGCGACCTGCTCGCGGGCGGTCAGCCGGGGCACCGACTCGATCTGCTGCGGCAGCCATGCGATGTGCCGCCGGTACGCGGCGAGGTCACCCCGCCGGGTGGTCGTCTTCCGCCGGTACGCGACAGTGCCCGAATCCGGCCGCAACACCGAAGCGGCCAGCGACAGGACGGTGGACTTGCCCGCGCCGTTGGGACCGAGGAAAACCGTCCGTCCACGCGGAAAGTCGATGGTGAAGCGCTGGACGACGGGAACTCTACGGCGATAGCCGAAGTCGACCGACTGAAAGCCGATGGGCATGGTGCGCGCGCTCTCTTGTGGTGGGAGGCACGCATCGGTTCGGTGCGGGCCGTGTCGTGCGTCAGCCCACACAATTCACGATACCGACGGCCAATGGTTGCGAGTGTGACGCTCCCGTGATCAAAGGCGGTGTCTTTCCGGCCACTTGAGACCGGATCACATGCGTGTGCCACACCGCCCCCGTGCCGGGTGGCGGCACGGGGGCGGCGGGGGTGGGGCCTCGGGGGCAGGTCAGTGGGTGGTGGGCATGATCGTGGGGCAGTATTCCTCGTAGGCCAGTTCGCCCGAGGGCAGCAGGTAGCCGTAGTAGAGGGCGTCGCCGGTCCTCGGACCGACGATGCCGTCCGCCGAAAGGCCCTTGCGCCGCTGGAAGTCGATCAGGGCCGCATAGGTCGCCTGCCCGTACACGCCGTCGCGCACGATCCCGTACCCCGCCAACTGCAGCGCCTTCTGCACACAGACAACCGGTTCGCCGCGCTGATCGGGCTTGATGTACGCGACACCCACGTCGGCCTGGGCGACGCCGGCGAGCGAGGTGACGGCGATGGCGGCAGCGCCGAAGGCGACGGCTCCGCGCCGGAGAACGGTCTTGATCATGGAAGGTTTCCCCATCTCGTAAGCGGTCACGAGCCGCCCCGGCAGGGCAGTCCGTGACTCGGACAGGGCTCCATGCTCGGGACCCCGCCACCCGTCCCACCAGGACTTCCCGTCCCTGAGACATCCCGGGCCACTGAGGACGAACCGACCGGGACGTCCATCCGCGTCCCACCCGCGTCCCGGTCGCGGGTCCCGGACGCGGGACGCGGGACGACGCCTTCACCCGCGCCCTGCGCTCACCGGCCGGCCCGCCGAATGGGTCGCCCCCGGGCCGCGCCGGCCGGTGAGTTCCGGCCTCCGGGCCGCTACGCCGCACGCACCTCCGCGAACGCCCCCCGCACCTCCGCGTCCTCCGGCGTGCGCCAGGGGCCGGACACGTGCCCCTTCGCGCCCTCCGGGGCGTCGGCGGCAGGTCGCAGGACGCGGTTCACGTGGAGGACCGCACCCGGGACGGGCAGGTCCGTGCCCCCCGGGGTGTCCGTCGCCCCGGGGGTCGCCGGGCCGAAGGGGGCGCCCGTGCAGGAGTGCGTGATCGCCGGGTCCGGAGTGTCGCTCACGCTCTGGGCCTGGGGCTCCGCACGGCCGTCCAGCAGGGCGAGCAGCTGCGCCACCAGGACCGGGTCGTGGCAGCCGTCGTACACCCAGCGCTTCCCGAGCACGCCGTGCGCGGTCGTGCCGATGAGCGCGTCCTCCGCGCCTTCGAGTGCGGCGCCCCGGTAGGTGAGCGGCACGAAGTACGGCACCGGCTCGGCGCCCGAGGTGTCGGTGACCACCATGAACTCGATGCCCACCTCACCCTGCGGGTCGTCCAGCCGGAATCCACCGGACCTGACGAGGGACGGGGTGGCGGAGCCCACGTACCAGGGGCGGGTCGGAAGCCAGGTGGTGAGCAGTTCGAGCTTGGTCGGCGACAGGGTGGTGCGGTGGATGACGGCCATGCCGGAGGTCTCCCGTGGGTCGCGTGGGCGGCTGGTTTCCCTGCGCGCAGGGGCGGTTGCCGGACCCGCGCGCTACGTTGAGCCTATGACTTCCGGGATCGACACCACCGTGCGCATCGGGCCGCAGCAGTTCCATGAGACCACCGGTCTGGAGGACTGGCGCATCGTCGGCGAGGGCGCGTGCGCGTACTGGCGCACCGGCGGATCCTTCGCGGCCGGTGCGCGCTTCGTACAGGCCATCGGCGAGCTCCCCGACCTCGGCGACGACCACCCGGGCATCGACGTGCGGCGGGACGGCGTCACCGTACGGCTCATCACGCTCACCGATGAGTACTTCGGGATGACCAGCCGTCATGTCGGGCTGGCCCGCGATATATCGAAGGCGGCCCGCTCACTCGGCCTCGCCTCAGACCCCTCCTTCGCGCAGACCGTGCAGGTCACCGTCGACGCGCTCGACGTCCCCGCCGTGGTCGCGTTCTGGCGCGCCCTGCTCGGCTACGAGCACCGTGCCGGCAGCCCCGAGGACCTGGTCGACCCGCGTCGCCGCGGCGCCCCCTTCTACTTCCAGCAGATGGATGCCCCGCGCCCCCAGCGCAACCGCGTCCACGTCGACGTATGGGTGCCGTACGACCAGGCCGAGGGCCGGATAGCCGCGGCCCTGGCCGCCGGTGGCCGGCTGCTGAACGACACGGACGCCCCGCACAACTGGGTCCTCGCCGACCCCGAGGGCAACGAGGCGTGCGTAGGGGCGGCCGGCCCGCCCGGACCGGCCACCGACTAGCGCTTGCGCCTCACCAGCCGGACGGCGCCGGGGGCGGGACCACCTCCGGGCGGTCGTCGCAGGTGAGCGTGTTCGGCAGCAGCCACGGTGCGAGCCAGCCGCCATCGTTGCCGCCCAGATCCGTGACGCCGAACTCCGAACCGGTCGACGGGAAGTTGAACGAGCCGCAGTTGTTGACGCCCACCGCGCCCACGTTGCGCGCGTCCACGTTCTCGAAGGTGGCGCCGCCCGCCGCGCGGGCGCTCAGCACCGAGGTGCCCGTGCCGTCGACCCGGATGTCCTTGAAGTGGATGTTCTCGATGACGTACCGGTCCTTCACCGCCCAGTCCGAGACCAGCATGACCGCGTTGTACGTGCTGTCGAGGAAGTCGTTGCCCGTCACCCGGATATCGGCGCCGTCGATGCTCCGGTCGAGGGCGTAGACCCACAGCGCGCCCAGCCCGATCTTCCAGTTCAGCTCGAACGTGCCCGCGCGGACGGTGGTGTTGCGTGCCAGGTCCACCTTCCCGGCGAAGGGCTCGGCGCCGAAGCGGGAGCCGAGGTGCAGCGCGCTGCCCTCGCGGACGGGGTCGGCGACGAGGTTGTCGGAGACGGTGATGTCGCTGCCGCCGTAGATCGCGATGCCGTTGGCGAGGACCGGGGTCTGCACGGTGTTGTGGTCGAAGGTGTTGCGGGCGTTCGTGGTCTTCTCGGCCCACATCGCGAGGCCGTCGTCGCCCGAGTTGCGCACGAAGGTGTTCGTGACGCGTGAATCGGTCACGCCGGTGTGGAAGTTGATGGCGTCCGCGATCTGGTCCACGATCACGGTGTCGGAGACCTTCAGGTTCCTCATCGGTCCGTCGAACCACATGCCGACCTTGGTGTGACTGATGTGCAGGCCCTCGATGGTCGAATCGCTCATCGCGCCGCCGATCGCGTTGACCTGGTCGGTGTCGACGCGCTCGCGCACGTCGCCCTCGATGGCGAAGCCCGACAGATGCACGTCGCGGCTGCCGCCCTCGGCCGCCGGTTTCCCGTAGAAGCCGACGCCGGTGTGCGTGGACCCGTCGGCGGCGGGCTCGGCGAGGGCGACCTCACGGCCCTTGATCTTCGTGTACCAGTTGCCCGCGCCGGTGATCGTGACGTCGTCCACCAGGATGTGCCGGTCCACCCGGTACGTCCCCGGCGGGATGTACACCTTCAGGTGGGCGCGCCGGGCGAACGCGATCGCCTTCTCGATCGCCCCCGCCGCGTCCCGCCGCCCGGTCGGATCGGCCCCGAACGCCAGGACGTTGGCGGCGAGCAGTTCGACGTGCGGCAGCCCCACCCGCTCGGAGTCCAGCAGGTCGATCACCGTCCACGCGGCCCGGCTCCCGGCCGGCACGGTCAGCCGTACGGTGTCGCCCGCGCGGTACGTACGGCCGAGCAGGAGGCGCTGCTCGTCGTAGAAGTGGCTGGGCCGGAACGGCTTGTCCACGACCGGGGCGGGCGTGGTGGCGGCGGGCACGCAGCCGCACTCGGTGATCCACCAGTCGGGGTGGAGGAGCCCGGCGCCCGGGTCGTTGGAGAACGGGTACTGGTTGTACAGCCAGGAATACTGCGAGGTCAGCGTCATCGTGGACCGCTTGTGGCCGTTCACCGAGACGTCGAGCGGCGCCGTGATCCCGCCGCCGCCCGGCGCGTCCGGGATGCTGTAGCGCACGGTGACCGCGTCGGCCGCCGCGGGCAGCGTGAACTCCACGTGCTGCCCGGGCGCCAGCTGGACCGCCCGACGCCCCGACGCCTCGGACGGCAGTGTGTACGCGTCCCGGTCCGGCCCGATCACCGTCCCGTCGGTCACCGCGTTCTCGGCCTCCTGCTCCGCGAACGCCACCTTCGCGCCGCGCCCCTGCACCAGCGCGGGATCGAGGGCGGCGCGCGTGACGACCGGGGCAGGGGCGACGGGCCGGGGCCCGGCGAGCGCGGGTGCACCGGCCAGCACGCCGAACCCGACGGCGACCGCGGTCACCGAGGCGACCGTTGACGCGTACAGCCCGGCCCGGCGCGGTCTTCGCACCGCCGCCGCGACAGCGGCGATCTTCCGTGACATCGCATGCCCGTTTCTCTGAGGGAACGACGGGGCTCAACGGCCGTGCGCGCGTGGGGAGACCGCCACCGTCATGAGTGAGGCGACAGTAGGGCGCGCGTCACCCCTCCCACAAGATGCACGCGAGATGTTTCCACTAGTACGCAGAGAAGTGCGTAGCCATGTCAGCTTTTTGCGCAAGCGGCGCAAGGTGGGGACACATGCCTGTCCCCCGCACCCAAGCCAGGAACGGGTGCGGGGGACGGGCGTGCAGAACCTCGCGCGGAGTGACAGTGCCTAGCTCTGCACCGCCTGCCGGCCATGCCACTCCTTGTAGTGAACGGCCAGCGGCGTCTGCCCGTAGGAGGGGAGGCCGTCGCCGAACTTCCGGAGCTTGCCGTACACGTTCTTCAGATCACCCTCGGTGGCAAAGTGCCCGAACTCAATGGCCATCACCAGAACGTCCTCGACGGTCATGACCTCCAGGTCCCGATCGGTCGCAAGGGCTTGGCCACCCTGATCGTCGATGGCGACGATCACTTCGTGCCCCTCGTCCTGGTAGTGCACTCCGTGAGCCACAACTACCGCTTCGCCGAGATCCTTTGAGTTCCGCAGGGCGTCTTCCACCTGCCGGCCTCGCACATCCTCGAAGACTTCGATGACACGAGCCGGGGCTGTCCGTGCCTCAAGGGCGGGAAGAACACGGACGTGTCGACTGCCTGTCAGTCGCGTCCACTTCAGCTTCAGCCCGGGGTACTTCTTGTCCTTGCGCGCGACTTCGTCGCAGACTTCCTGCGGCACGAGCAGCGTCAGATCCGCCTTCTGGAGAACGTCCACCAGCAAACGGTGGACATTCGCACCGACGAAGTGCACGCAGATCACCGCGTCCAGAATGCATAGCGGTTCGTGTTGATCCGGCGAAGCCGTCTCCTTTGACGCTTCCGCGTGCTGGTTGGGCAAGCCCCCACCCCTTCGACATCCCCAGGCGGGGTTACTTTACTCCGGCTTCGCGAGCCCGCGGGCGACCAGCCGGGACAGGTTGGCCCGCCGGGGATTCGGAGGGTCGGGAACGATGCCGGCTTCCGCGAGTCTGGCTTCGGCCTCTTCCGGTTTGCATCCTTCGAGCATGGCCAGAGCCCGCACACCCAGAAGGTTCTGCCGATAGGCGTCAACAGCCCGTTCGAGGATGCGCCTGGGAGCCCGTACGGCCTGGGCGGCGTCCTTTTCCTGCTCGTACGCCGGGCCCCAGCCGTAACGGTGTGCCAACTGCGCGCCGGTCGGCCCGCGCAGGTCGTTCTTCTGCTCGGTCGTGACGAGCGACATCTCCTCCAGCTGAATGAGGATGACGGGAAAGCTGACTCGGAAGTGGCGTGCAAGAAGTGCGGCCGTACGCTCGTCCATCCGGCCACCCTCTGGAAAACTCTCAGCGGCCAGCCAGGATCTGATGCCTTCCCTCGGCGCCAAGAGGTTGCGGGCAAAGGCGTCGCAACGCCTCTCACCCGGGGTTCTTCCGTCGTTCAGCGCATGAACCTGGGCACCGTCATTCCACAACAAGTGCCCGAGCTCGTGAGCGAAACTGAACCGCTGCCGTTCGGGCACGTCGCAGGCACGAACGGCAATGAGAGTCGTGTCGCGAGCAGGGTCGGTGGCGGTGAATCCTTCGGCGCCCTTCGGGAGCCTCAGTACCGCTGTGTCGACACCGGTGAGCTGCTCGATCAGTTCGTCCACGTCGGCAACGGGGGCGCAGCCCAGCTGAAGAGCCTCACGGACCCGTTCGGCCAGCTCACTGGCCTGCAATTCCCCGGGAAGCTGCTGGTCCGGAACCTTTACACGCCCCTGCGGCTTCCGCTGCTGCGTGGTGTTCGTCCCCAGCTTGTCCAGACGGGCATCCAATTCAAGCAGTTCGAGGGTGCGCCGAAGCGCCTCCTCACGCTCCGCGACCGTCACCTCGTCGGTTCTGGCCGCGATCTGGACCCTCTCTCGTACAGGGTCGCCACTGGTGAGCAGCCGCACCGGGATACCCAGCGCGACGGCGAGCCGGTCCAGTTCCACGAGAGTCACGTTGGGACGAGCACCGGTCTCGATACGGGTCAGGGTCGGTTGGGAGAGCTGGGCGCGTCGCGCGAGGTCACGCTGGTTGAGTCCAGCGCGCTCACGTTCGCGGCGGATCCGCTCCCCCACAAGCACGAGATCCACTGAGCACCTCCTTGTTGAATCTATTCTACGGACCTGATTCACGATGGCCAGTCGTATGTCTACCACCCAGGACTGACAGATGGCGCCAGGCGCATTGCCTTACCCGGTCGGCTCCACCGACAGCGTCAACTCCGAGTCCGCGTGCACCGTCACCCGTACGGGCACGAACTCCGTCGCGTCGATCCGGGGCTCCCCCGTGCCCGGGTTCAGCGCGTAGCGCGGGTGCGGGGCGGGGCTGATCTGCCAGCGGAGGCGGTGGCCGGGTGCGAAGCGGTGGGCGGTGGGGGTCATCGGGACCGTCACGTGCACCGGGTCCGGCCCCGTGGTGCGGAGCCGGGCCAGGCCGTCGCAGACGTTGGTCGAGCGGCCCTCCGGGTCCACGTCGCACAGCCGGACGAACACATCGCCGTACCCCGTGTCCGTGGAGGCGCTGACCCGGGCGGAGACCGGGCCGAGGACGGTGAGAGGTCCGGCCAGGGCGGGCCCGGTGAACGTCAGGACGTCCGTGCGCGCCTCCGACGACGCGTTGTCCCGCGCCCCGGCGGTACGGGAGAGCAGCGCACCGCCCAGCGTCGGCACCGGGTCGTCCGGGTCGTGGCGGAAGGAGGCGAGGGGGCCGTTGTCCGTGGGGGCCTGGCGGGTCAGGTGGCCGTCGGCGGTCGGGTACCAGGAAGCCGTGGACGCCTCCGGAGGCCACGCCTCCAGGTCGCGCACCGCCGCCCGCGCGCCGCCCACGTGCACGCGCACCGGTGTCGGGCGCAGACCGGACGGGTCGGCGCACAGGTGGGCCCGGAGCCAGGCCAGGGATTCGGTGAACACCTCGGCCCAGCCCGCCTGGAGCGCCGAGGTGTGGGTCCACGGGCCGACGAGCAGGGACGCCTCGGCGCCCGCCCGGCGCAGCCGGCCGTACTGCGCGAAGGTCTGGTCCACGAGGGCGTCGTGCCATCCGGTGATCAGGGCGACGGGCACGGCCGCCCGGCCCGCCACCCCTTCCGCCGCCCGGGCCAGGGACGCGCCCTCCCAGTACGGGTCGTCCGCGTCCGGGTGGGCCATCGCGTCGTCCAGCCAGGGGATCTCCCCGCCGAGCGCGTCCGCGTACGCCCCGCGCAGCGGACGCGCGGTGACGGCGGAACGCACCCGGCGCCGGAGGCGCAGGGCCGCCCGGACGAACGGGCCCATGCCCCGGTGCTGATACGTCATGCCGGCGCCCACGGCCAGCGCGGTCTCCAGGTCGAGGACGCCGTCCGTGTGGAAGAGGGCGTACGGATCGTGCAGCCCCACCTGCACCACCATGGCCTTCAGCTCCGGCGGCGGATCGAGGGCCAGCGCCCACTGGACGTACCCGAGGTAGCTGGGGCCGACGGTGCCCAACCGCCTGTCGAACCAGGGCTGTTCGCGCAGCCAGGTGACCACCGCCAGGCCGTCGGCGGGCTCGTTGCGCCAGAGGTGGAACGCTCCGCCCGAGCCACCGGTGCCCCGGCAGCTCTGCAGGACCACATGGAAGCCCTGTTCGGCGAAGAGGATGCCGTACTGCGGGGACCACGGCACTCCCCGCCCGTACGGCGTACGGACCAGGAGGGTGGGGAAGTCGCCCTCGGCGCGCGGGAAGTAGTGGTCGGTGACCAGCGGGCTGCCGTCGGCGGCGGGAACCGTCAGTCCGCGCTCCACACCCACCTTGTGGCGCGCGGCGGGCAGCCCGCGCCAGGAGGCGCGCATCAGCCGGGAGGCGAGCGGCGGCTTCGCGGACGACGGCGTCCATGCGGCCCGGGGGCGGGCGTCGTGCGTCGGTCGGGTCATCTTCGCCTCCATCGGTACGTCATACGGCGGCGCGGCAGCACCGCTCTCCATTCTCGTACTAAGTACGAGAATACTGGATGCTTGGATGGACCGCGGAGGCGACCCGGGTGAGAGAGGCTGACAACGTGACCCGCACCGAAGGTGCCGGAGGCATCGATCCGCGCGTGCTGTGGCGGGAGCAGGACCGGCCCCGGCGCGGGCGCCGACCCGCGTTCAGCCGCGAGGCGATCACGGCCGCCGCCGTCGCCGTCGCGGACGCCGAGGGGATCGACGCGGTCACCATGCGGCGGGTCGCCGCCGAGGTGGGCGCCGGCGTCATGTCGCTGTACAGCTACGCCCCTGACAAGGAGACGCTGCTCGACCTGATGGTCGACCACGTCTCCGGCGAGCTGCCCACGTCGGACCCGCTCACCGGCGACTGGCGCGCCGACCTGAAGACCATCGGCCGCCACCAGCGCGCGAACATGCTCCGCCACCCCTGGCTGCCCGCCGCCGTGCAGGCCCGCCGGTCCCTGGGTCCCCGCACGCTCGCCTTCGTGGAGCGCGCGCTGGCCGCCCTGCGGCCCAGCGGGCTCGACGGGGCGGCCCGTCTGGAGGTCTTCGCCCAGCTCACCTCGTTCGTGGCGGCCCAGGTCGGCTACGAGGTCGGCCGGGCGCGGGCGGCCCAGGACCCCGGCCGGAACGCCGCCGAGGCGCTCTACCTGGCCGAGGTCGCGGCCGACGGCGACCATCCGGAACTGGCCGAGGCCCTGGCGACGGCGGGCCGGCCCGTCACCCCCGACGCCATGTTCGACCGCTTCCTCACCCGCCTCGTGGACGGCCTCGACGCGGGCTGAGCCCGTACCCGTACACACGACGACGCCGGCCCCCGGGGACGAATCCCCGGGGGCCGGCGTCTTGGTACTGCTGGAACTGCTGACCCGTCAGGATCAGAAGTCCATGTCACCGCCCGGCATGCCGCCCGGAGCGGCCGCGGCGGCCTTCTCCGGCTTGTCGGCGATGACGGCCTCGGTGGTGAGGAACAGCGCGGCGATCGACGCGGCGTTCTGCAGGGCGGAGCGCGTGACCTTCGCCGGGTCGAGAATGCCCTCGGCGATCATGTCGACGTACTCACCGGTCGCGGCGTTGAGGCCGTGACCGATCGGCAGGTTGCGCACCTTCTCCACGACGACGCCACCCTCGAGACCACCGTTGACGGCGATCTGCTTCAGCGGGGCCTCGAGCGCGAGCTTGACGGCGTTGGCGCCGGTCGCCTCGTCACCCGAGAGCTCCAGCTTCTCGAAGACGGCCGAAGCCTGGAGCAGAGCCACGCCACCACCGGCGACGATGCCCTCCTCGACGGCGGCCTTGGCGTTGCGCACCGCGTCCTCGATGCGGTGCTTGCGCTCCTTCAGCTCGACCTCGGTGGCGGCACCGGCCTTGATGACGGCCACGCCGCCGGCCAGCTTCGCCAGGCGCTCCTGGAGCTTCTCGCGGTCGTAGTCCGAGTCGGAGTTCTCGATCTCGGCACGGATCTGGTTGACGCGGCCCTGGACCTGGTCGCTGTCACCGGCGCCGTCGACGATCGTCGTCTCGTCCTTGGTGATGACGACCTTGCGGGCGCGGCCGAGCAGGTCGAGACCGGCGTTCTCCAGCTTGAGGCCGACCTCCTCGGAGATGACGGTGCCGCCCGTGAGGATGGCGATGTCACCGAGCATGGCCTTGCGGCGGTCGCCGAAGCCCGGGGCCTTGACGGCGACGGACTTGAAGGTGCCGCGGATCTTGTTGACGACCAGGGTCGACAGCGCCTCGCCCTCGACGTCCTCGGCGATGATCAGCAGCGGCTTGCCGGACTGCATGACCTTCTCCAGCAGCGGAAGGAGGTCCTTCACGTTGCTGACCTTGGAGTTCACGATCAGGATGTACGGGTCGTCCAGGGACGACTCCATGCGCTCCATGTCGGTGGCGAAGTACGCCGAGATGTAGCCCTTGTCGAAGCGCATACCCTCGGTGAGCTCCAGCTCCAGACCGAAGGTCTGGGACTCCTCGACGGTGATGACGCCTTCCTTGCCGACCTTGTCCATGGCCTCGGCGATGAGCTCGCCGATCTGGGTGTCGGCGGCGGAGATGGAGGCGGTCGAAGCGATCTGCTCCTTGGTCTCCACGTCCTTGGCCTGCTCCAGGAGGGCGGCGGAGACGGCCTCGACGGCCTTCTCGATGCCCCGCTTGAGAGCCATCGGGTTCGCACCCGCGGCCACGTTGCGCAGACCCTCGCGGACGAGCGCCTGGGCGAGAACGGTGGCGGTGGTCGTACCGTCGCCGGCGACGTCGTCCGTCTTCTTGGCGACCTCCTTGACCAGCTCCGCACCGATCTTCTCGTACGGGTCCTCCAGCTCGATCTCCTTGGCGATGGACACACCATCGTTGGTGATCGTGGGGGCGCCCCACTTCTTCTCGAGGACGACGTTGCGACCCTTGGGGCCAAGGGTGACCTTGACGGCGTCGGCGAGCTGGTTCATGCCGCGCTCGAGACCGCGCCGGGCCTCCTCGTCGAACGCGATGATCTTGGCCATGTGAAGTGGTCCTCCCGGACAGGGGTGGATTGCTCCGGACCGAGTGGCGCCCGCGACGGACGGCCTGCGTGCCCTGCGGTTCCTTCCCCGCCTGGCGTGCGGGCCTCACCGGCCCGGTCCAAAAATTCTGTCACTCTCACCTGGAGAGTGCTAAGCCCAATGATTAGCACTCGACCCCGTTGAGTGCAAGCGCCCAAGGCTCCTTGAGGGGTGGTGGTCGGGCGACGGGAGGGCGCAAGCGCCTCCGGCCGGAGTGCGGACAACCTCCGACCGCCCCCGGCGCGCTCCCGGCACGACGAAGGGCCCGTACCCCTAGGTACGGACCCTTCGTACGAGCGTGGCGTCGCGGCCGACGTGCCGTGCCGCGCTTCAGCCGACGGCGAGCTTGACCATGTCCGCCTGCGGCCCCTTCTGGCCCTGCGAGATCTCGAACTCGACCCGCTGACCTTCTTCGAGGGTGCGGTACCCGTCCATCTGGATCGCGCTGTAGTGGACGAATACATCCGCACCACCGTCGACCGCGATGAAGCCGTACCCCTTCTCCGCGTTGAACCACTTGACGGTGCCCTGAGCCATGCCTAACTCCCCTGTAACGTGTGTGCGCCGAAGCGCGTCGACCGCGGCTGAATGTATCTGCCCAACTGCCCTGTGCGACAGGTCAATCGGACGACAATTCTGCGCAGCACCGATCGCCCGAATACGGGGAATTCATGAGCTTGCGGGGCAAGTCGGGCCCGGCAAAGGTGACTTATGGAACAAGAGGCCCGGGCACATTGGCTGCTTCTGATCGTGGCGCGGCGCATTCTCATATGCGAGGGGCACGGGCAGCGAAGGGGACTTCCCACACTCTACCCCGCTCAACCATGCAGAATTGCCCCCTCCGCTTCTCTCGCGGAGGGGGCAATTACGGTGACGCAGAGGAGTCGTTGACTCAGCAGCCGCCGGCCACGGCGGGGATGATCGAGACGCCGGCACCGTCCGGGGTCGCCGCGTCCAGGCCGCCTTCAAAGCGCACGTCGTCGTCGTTGACGTACACGTTGACGAAGCGGCGCAGCTTGCCCTGGTCGTCCAGCACGCGGGCGGCGATGCCCGGGTGGTCCTTCTCCAGCGAGGCGATGACCTCGGAGAGGGTCGCGCCCTCGGCCGGAACCTCGGCCTGGCCGCCGGTGTAGGTGCGGAGGATGGTGGGGATGCGGACCTTGACGCTCATGGCGGTGCCTTCCTGAATTCTCGGGTGGTCAGCTGGTGGCGAGTCCGGCGGCGCGGAAGGCGTCCAGGCTCGGGCGGATCGTGGCGGTCGCCTGTGAGGTGTCGGCCACCGCGTCCAGCGTCTTGAGGCCGTCACCCGTGTTCAGGACGACGGTGGTGAGCGCCGGGTCGAGCAGGCCGGCGTCGATCAGCTTCTTCGTCACGCCGACCGTCACCCCGCCCGCCGTCTCGGCGAAGATGCCCTCGGTGCGGGCCAGCAGCTTGATCGCGTCCACGACCTGCTCGTCGTTCACGTCCTCGACGGCGCCGCCGGTGCGGCGGGCGATGTCCAGGACGTACGGGCCGTCGGCCGGGTTGCCGATCGCGAGGGACTTGGCGATCGTGTTCGGCTTCTGCGGGCGGACCACGTCGTGACCGGCCTTGAAGGCGGTGGAGACCGGGGAGCAGCCCTCGGCCTGGGCGCCGAAGATCTTGTACGGCTTGTCCTCGACCAGGCCGAGCTTGATCAGCTCCTGGAGGCCCTTGTCGATCTTCGTGAGCTGCGAGCCGGACGCGATCGGGATGACGATCTGGTCGGGCAGCTGCCAGCCGAGCTGCTCGCAGATCTCGTACGCCAGCGTCTTGGAGCCCTCGCCGTAGTACGGACGCAGGTTGACGTTGACGAACCCCCAGCCCTCGCCCAGCGGGTCACCGATGAGCTCGGAGCAGAAGCGGTTGACGTCGTCGTAGTTGCCCTCGATGCCGACCAGCTCACCGCCGTACACCGCGGCCATGACGACCTTGCCCTGCTCCAGGTCGTGCGGGATGAACACGCAGGAGCGCAGGCCCGCCCGGGAGGCGGCGGCGCCGACCGCACCGGCGAGGTTGCCGGTCGAGGAGCAGGAGAGCGTGGTGAAGCCGAAGGCGCGGGCGGCCTCGACGGCGATGGCGACGACGCGGTCCTTGAAGGAGTGCGTCGGGTTGCCCGAGTCGTCCTTCACGTACAGGCCGCCGGTCACACCCAGCTCGCGGGCGAGGTTGTCGGCCTTGACCAGCTTGGTGAAGCCGGGGTTGAGATTGGGCTTGTCGGCCACGTCGGCGGGCACCGGCAGCAGCGGCGCGTAGCGCCAGATGTTGTTCGGGCCGGCCTCGATGCGCTTCTTCAGCTCGTCGGGGGAGCCGCTCGGCAGGTCGTACGCCACTTCGAGCGGCCCGAAACAGGACGCGCAGGCGAAAATGGGACCGAGTGCGAACCGTTCACCGCACTCGCGGCAGGAAAGGGCCGCGGCGGGACCGAGGTCCACGGAAGATTCGGTGTTCGCTGCGACAGTCTCAACAGCCATGATGGCGAGGCCCTTTCTCCTCATCTTCCTCACGACGCGTTTCGCCGCGAGACGGAATTGGCACCTTCCCCACCTGACCTCGCGGTCGGCAGGAGGGTTGCCGGGACTTCAACGGGCCGTTCCCTCTGTCCCTCTGGATGAGCGCTGTGGCGACGGATCATGGATCCGCGCGTTTGTCGGCGGACCGACCCCGGCATGCGATGGCCGTCCGCGTTGTTCAAGACTGTAACCGAAGGACCGGACGGGTGAGATAGCCGTCCGTACCGCGAGATGGATCACATACAGGGAGTATCGACCGTGCTCGAAGAGGTCGAACGCTGGCTGACCAGGCGTTCCTGGTCGGCCGCCGACCACCCGCCGGCGAGTGTGCGGACCGCCGCGAACGGTACGGGCGTCAGCGTCGTTCTACCGGCACTCAACGAGGCCGCGACCGTCGGGGACATCGTCGCGACGATCCGGCGCGAGCTGATGGAGCGCGTTCCGCTGGTGGACGAGCTGGTCGTGATCGATTCGGGCTCCACGGACGCCACCGCCGAGGTCGCCCGCCGCGCGGGCGCCCGCGTCGTCCACCGCGACGCGATCCTGCCCCGCCTCCCCGCCGTCCCCGGCAAGGGCGAGGTGCTGTGGCGGTCGCTCCTGGTCACCAGCGGCGACATCCTGTGCTTCATCGACGCGGACCTGAAGGACTTCTCGGCCGACTTCGTCTCCGGCATCGTCGGCCCGCTGCTCGCCCGCCCCGAGGTGCAGTTCGTCAAGGCGATGTACGACCGGCCGCTCGGCGAGCTGCCGGGCCAGGGCGGCCGCGTCACCGAGCTGGTGGCCCGCCCCCTGCTGAACCTGCACTGGCCGCTCCTCGCCGGCTTCGTCCAGCCGCTGGGCGGCGAGTACGCCGTACGCCGCTCGCTCCTGGAGCGGCTGCCGTTCCCGGTCGGTTACGGGGTCGAGCTCGGCCTGCTCGTGGACGCGCTGCACACCGTGGGCCTCGACGCCCTCGCCCAGGTGGACGTCGGCGTCCGCGTCCACCGCCACCAGGACGGCCAGGCGCTCGGCCGGATGGCCGCCGCGATCTACCGCACCGCGCAGGTGCGGCTCTCCCGGGGCCATCTGGTGCGGCCCGCGCTGACCCAGTTCGAACGGGGACCGGACGGATTCGTTCCGCACACCTACCCGGTGGACACGCAGGAGAGGCCGCCCATGTGCGAGATCGAGGAGTACGTGGCACGCCACGCGGCCTGATCACGACCCATCCCGTCCGACTTCGTACGTTTGGGCGGATCGGGTTCGGGCTAGATTCCGGCCATGGTCTCCGAGCACGCCCCCCAGCCCGCTGCCCAGGTCCTCGTCGCGTCCAACCGCGGCCCCGTCTCGTACGCCCTGGGCGACGACGGCACCCTCGAAGCGAAACGGGGCGGAGGCGGACTCGTCTCCGGCCTCAGCGCCGTCGACGACAAGATGTGGGTCTGCGCCGCCCTCGGCGACGGCGACCGCGAGGCGGTGCGCCGAGGGGTCGGCGAGCCGGGCGTCCGGATGCTCGACATCGACGCCGGGGTGCACGCCGACGCGTACAACGGCATCGCCAACTCCGTGCTGTGGTTCGTCCACCACATGCTGTACCAGACGCCCGTCGAGCCCGTCTTCGACGCGGAGTTCCGCAGGCAGTGGGCCTCCTTCGAGACCTACAACCGCGCCTTCGCCGAGGCGCTGGCCGAGGAGGCGGGCGAGGGAGCGGCCGTCCTCGTGCAGGACTACCACCTCTCGCTGGTCCCCGGCATGCTCCGCGAGCTCCGCCCCGACCTGCGGATCGGCCACTTCTCACACACCCCGTGGGCGCCCGTCGACTACTTCCGGCTGCTCCCCGACGACATCGCCGAGCAGCTGTTGCGCGGCATCCTCGGCGCCGACCGCGCCGCCTTCCTGACCCGCCGCTGGGCGGACGCCTTCATCGGCTGCTGCACGGAGTTCCTCGGCGGCACCGGCCACACCCGCGTCGGCGTCCACGGCCTGGGCGCCGACGCCGGATTCCTGCGGAGCCGCGCGCACGAGGCGGACGTGGACGAGCGGATGGCGGCCCTGCGCGAGCAGATCGGGCCCGACCGGAAGACCGTCGTCCGGGTCGACCGCACGGAGCTGTCCAAGAACATCGTCCGGGGCCTCCACGCCTACCGCACCCTGCTGGACGAACACCCCGAGTGGCGGGAGCGCGTCGTGCACGTCGCCTTCGCCTACCCCTCGCGCCAGGACCTCGCGGTCTACCGGGAGTACACCGCGGAGGTCCAGCAGGTCGCCGACGCGATCAACAAGACGTACGGCACGGCCGCCTGGACCCCGGTCGTCCTGCACGTCAAGGACGACTTCGCCCGCTCGCTCGCCGCTTACCGGCTGGCCGACGTCGCCCTCGTCAACCCGATCCGCGACGGTATGAACCTGGTCGCCAAGGAGGTCCCGGTCGTCTCCGACGAGGGCTGCGCGCTGGTCCTGTCGCGGGAGGCCGGCGCGTACGAGGAGCTGGGCGAGCACGCCTTCACGGTCAACCCGTACGACGTCTCCGCCACGGCCGACGCACTGCACGAGGCGCTGACGCTCCCGGACGACGTACGGGCCGCCCGCACGGAGCGCCTGGCCGAGGCGGCCACCGCGCTGCCGCCGCAGCAGTGGTTCCTGGACCAGCTGGAGGCGCTGCGCCGCGGTTAGGCGAGCCGGTCGGCGAGTTCCCGCAGGTACTCCACGACCGCGCCGGGCCCGGGCAGGGCCAGGTCGGCGCGCTCGGCGAGCTCCGGCACCTCGGCGCTCCCGCTGCAGATGAGCAGCCCGGGCACGGGGTCCGCCTCGTCCGTGCGCAGATTCTCCACGGCCGCGTACGCGGCGAGGTCGCCCAGGTCGTCGCCCGCGTACAGCACGGACGTGGCGCCGATCTCGCGCACGTACTCGGTGAGCGCGACGCCCTTGTCCATGCCCGGCGGCCGCAGCTCCAGGACCAGCCGCCCCGGTTCGACGATCAGCCCGTGCAGCGCGGCCAGCGCGCCGAGGGGCCCGCGCAGCGCGTCGAACGCGGCCTGCGGGTCGGCGGCGCGCCGCGTGTGCACGGCGAGGGCGCGGCCCTTGTCCTCGGTCCAGGTCTCGTCCCGGAGGCCGGACTCCGCCAGCACGCCGGGGAGTTCCGCGCGCACGGCGTCGACACCCGGGTGCGGGGCGGGGGCGTGCACGGTCCCGGTCACGGCGTCCCAGCGCTCGGCCCCGTAGTGCCCGAGCACGACGAGGTGGTCGAGCCCTTCGACCCCGGCGACCCCGGCGTACCGCACGGCGACGTCGGCGGGGCGGCCGGTGATCACGGCCACGGACGCGACCTTCGGCGCGAGGGCGGCGAGCGCCGCCACGGCTCCGGGGTGCGCCCGCGCCTGCTCCGGGTCCGGCACGATGTCCGCCAGCGTCCCGTCGAAGTCGAGCGCGACGAGGGCCTCGGCCGGTCGGGCGAGGATGGCGTCCAGACCGGTGCGGCCTGCGATTGTCTGTGGGGTGCCCATGTGCCTGAGCGTATCGCCGCGCGTCCCCGATGCGGGGAGGCAGATCAAGCCCCTGCGGCGTCTGAGCAGCGGGGCCCGGGGCAGCGCCCCGAAACCAAGCCCCTGCGGCGTCTGAGCAGCGGGGCCCGGGGCAGCGCCCCGGTGCCGGGAAGGGGCGGGGTGGGGAACAGGCCCGCCGCAGGCGTACCGCGCCCGCTCGCGCCCCTACCGCCTCCCCCGCCGAGCCTCCCGCACGCGCCGAAGGCGATTCACCGTCACCGGGTCCTCCTCCAACGCCCGCCGGTCGTCCAGCAACGCGTTCAGCAGTTGGTAGTACCGAGTGGGCGACAGCCCGAGCCGCTCCCGGATCGCCCGCTCCTTCGCCCCCGCCCCCGCCCACGACTGCCGCTCCACCGCCAGCACCGCGCGATCGCGGTCGGACAGCGGCGCGGACTCGGCAGGGCCGTTCGGGGGGTGGGCGGTCATATCAGCCAATATATGGCGCGACCCGCCCCCGCGGAACGCGGAGGCTACTCCGCCGCCTCCGCCTGCGTGGCGTCCCGCGATATCCGGTCCAGCACACTCTCCGGGTTCGCCCCCGGCTGCACCGCCTTGCCGATGTTCTCCTTGATCGACTCGCTCGCCGCCGCCCAGGACGTCTTGCCGAACGGGTAGAACTCCGACTCCGGCAGCGCCGCCAGGAACTGGTGCAGCGGCTTGTACTTGGCGTCGTCCTCCATGGCCGCGGACGCGCTGCCGGTGACCGGCAGCATGTCGTACATGTCGGCGAACTCGATCACGTTCTTGTCGGTGAACAGGAAGTCGAAGAACTTGCCGATCTCGACCCGGTGGTCGTTCTGCTTGAAGCCCATGATCCAGTCGGCGACGCCCATCGACCCCGCGGTGGGGCCGTGCTCGCCGGGCAGCGGGACCATGCCGACCGCGACGCCCTGCTTCTGCGCCTCGTCCATCAGCGTGGGGTGGCCGTTGAGCATGCCGACCTTCCCCTTCGAGAACTCCTCGAACGCCTTCGCGCGGTTCAGCTCGCCGGGGGCGACCGGGCCGACGAGGCCCTTGTCCACGAGGTTCGACTTCAGCCAGTCGAACGTCTTGGCGTTCTCGTCGGAGGCGATGTCGTACGAGCCGACCTCGTCGGTGTAGCCGCCGCCCCCGCTGAGCATCCACATCAGGGTCTCGGCCTGGGACTCCTCCGGACCGAGCGGCAGCGCGAAGGGGTAGGACACCCCGCGCTGCTTGAGCGCGGCGGCGTCGCCGGCTATGTCGCTCCAGGTCTTGGGGGCGTCGAGGCCGGCCTGCGAGAAGAGCTTCTTGTTGTAGAAGAGCAGCCGGGTGGAGGCGACGAACGGCAGCCCGTACTGGATGCGGTTGACCTGCCCCGCCTCGATCAGCTTCGGCAGGAAGTTGGCCTGGGTCGGGATGCTCAGCATGTCGTCGGCGGAGTAGAGCTTCCCGGCCTTCGCGTAGTCCGCGTAGGCGCCGATCTGCGCGATGTCGGGGGCCTTGCCGTCCTTGACCATCTTGGCGACCTCGCGGTCGACGTCGGTCCAGGGCAGGACGGTCACCTCGACCTTGATGCCGGGGTGGGACGCCTCGAAGCTGCGGGCGATGCCGTCCCAGTACTTGTCGGACTTGTTCGCCTCGCTCGTGCCGTAGTCGGCCGCGACCAGCTTCAGCGTCACATCGCCGGAGCCGCCGTCCGCGCCGCAGCCCGACAGCGTCGCCGTCATCCCCAGTACGGCGACAGCCGCCGTCAGTCCCAAGTAACGCCGCTGCACAGCTCTGTCCATCCTCGTCGATCGCACTGCCCGCGGCTACCGCGTCTGTGCGGGGCGCTCCGGGTGAGCTGCGATTTTGCCCGCCACCGGCATAGAGGTCTACACCACGGAGGTCTCGCTTCCACAACGCAGCAGCATTGCACGGGACCTGTGGCGACTGCTAAGTAGGTCTCGACGTAAGGGCCTTATTGGTCCAGACCTTCAACCGACGGCACGTCAGTTCCCGTACCAGCCCACCCCGTCGCGCCCGACCCGCCCAGCACGAGGAGCCGCTCCGCATGTCGCGTACCGCATCTGAGATTGCCACCCAGCCCAGCTGCTGGCGGCGCGCCGCACAGGCGGGCGCGGAGTTCGAGGGACTGCCGAAGCCGGGCGAGCGCGTCGCCGTCACGGGCTGCGGCACCTCGTGGTTCATGGCCATCGCGTACGCGGCCCTGCGGGAGGCCGCCGGGCAGGGCGAGACGGACGCGTACGCCTCCTCGGAGTTCCCGGTGGGACGGCCGTACGACCGGGTGGTCGCGATCACCCGCTCCGGCACGACGAGCGAGGTGCTGGCCCTCCTGCGCGAGCTGCGCGGAAGAACCGCGACCGTCGCGCTGACCGGCGACCCGGAGACGCCCGTCATGGCGGCCGCCGACGCGGTCGCGGTGCTGGACTGGGCGGACGAGGAGTCAGTGGTCCAGACCCGGTTCGCGACGACCGCGCTCGCCTTCCTGCGGGCGGGCCTGGAGGCGGCCGGTCCGCTTCCGGCCGGCGTGAAGACGGTCGCCGAGGCGGCGGTCGACGCGGAGCTGGCGGTGACCGAGCCGCTGGACGAGGCGGTGGTCGCGGCCGAGCAGTGGACGTTCCTGGGGCGCGGCTGGACCTACGGCCTCGCCCAGGAGGCCGGGCTGAAGATGCGCGAGGCGGCCGGCGCCTGGACCGAGTCGTACCCGGCGATGGAGTACCGCCACGGCCCGATCGCGATCACCGGTCCGAACCGGGTGGCCTGGGTCTTCGGCGCCCTGCCCGAGGGGCTGGCCGGCGAGGTCGCGTCGGTCGGCGGGACGCTCGTCGCCAACGGGGCGGCGGACCCGATGGCCGACCTGATCCGCGCGCAGCGGCTCGCGGTGGTCCTGGCCGAGTCGAAGGGGTACGACCCCGACCGCCCCCGGAACCTCTCACGCAGCGTGATCCTGCCGGAGTAGGCCCTCCCGGGACCGGAACCGGGACCCGATCGAGCCGGAACCGGGCAGACACCGGGCCGGATCGGGCAGACGCCGGCCCGGGATCGGGCAGCCTTCTCGACAAACCGGGCCGTTCCCCGTAACCGGTACCGGGATTTTGTATGGGTGCGCAACAAACAGCACTAGTGGACTAGACCTTTTGGGGTCGCTCGGGCGAAACTGTTTCCCGTGAAACACGTCATCGCCCTCGATGTGGGCGGCACCGGAATGAAGGCCGCACTGGTCGGGGCCGACGGCGCCCTGCTCCACGAGGCACGGCGCGCGACCGGCAGAGAGCGCGGCCCCGACGCCGTCGTGGAGTCGATCCTCGCCTTCGCCGCCGACCTGCGCGCATACGGCGAGGAGCACTTCGGCGAGAGCGCCGTCGCGGCCGGTGTCGCCGTGCCCGGCATCGTCGACGCGGAGAAGGGGATCGCCGTCTACTCGGCGAACCTGGGCTGGCGCGACGTGCCCATGCGGCAGCTGCTCGGCGAACGGCTCGGCGGGGTGCCCGTGGCGCTCGGCCACGACGTCCGCACCGGCGGGCTCGCCGAGGGCAGGATCGGCGCCGGCCAGGGCGCCGACCGCTTCCTCTTCATCCCGCTCGGCACCGGAATCGCCGGAGCCATCGGCATCGCCGGCGCGATCGAGGAGGGCGCCCACGGCTGCGCGGGCGAGATCGGCCACATCGTGATCCGGCCGGACGGCCCGGACTGCGGCTGCGGTCAGCGCGGCTGCCTGGAGACCCTGGCCTCCGCCTCCGCCGTCAGCCGCGCCTGGGCGGCCGCGTCCGGCGACCCGGAGGCGGACGCCGCCGACTGCGCCAAGGCCGTCGAATCCGGCGACCCGAAGGCCGACGAGGTCTGGCGGAACGCCGTCGACGCGCTCGCCGCCGGACTCGTCACCGCGCTCACCCTGCTGGACCCGCGCACCCTCATCATCGGTGGCGGGCTCGCCGAGGCCGGGGAAACCTTGTTCACACCACTCCGTGCGGCTGTCGAGGAACGCGTCACGTTCCAGAAGCTGCCCCACATCGTCCCGGCGGCCCTCGGGGACACCGCCGGATGCCTGGGCGCAGGGCTGCTCGCCTGGGATCTACTCTCCACGGAGGTATCCGCCTGATGGCCGGACGCGCAGACAGCACCGTTCTCGCAGGGGCCCGGGTGGTGCTGCCCACCGGCACCGTCGAGGACGGCCGGGTGACCGTCGAGGGCACCCGCATCTCCCGCACCGGGGCTGAGAACGCCCCGGTCCTGGACCTCTCCGGCCACTGGATCGTCCCCGGCTTCGTGGACATGCACAACCACGGCGGCGGCGGCGCGTCCTTCACCTCCGGCACCGTGGACGAGGTCCTGACCGGCGTCCGCACCCACCGCGAGCACGGCACCACCACCCTCGTCGCCTCCACGGTCACCGGCGAGATGGACTTCCTCGCCGAGCGCGCCGGCATCCTCTCGGAACTGGTCGAACAGGGCGACCTCGCCGGCATCCACTTCGAGGGCCCCTTCATCTCCCCCTGCCGCAAGGGCGCCCACAGCGAGGTCCTGCTGCGCCACCCGGACCCGGCCGAGGTCCGCAAGCTGATGGACGCCGCGCGCGGCACCGCGAAGATGTTCACCCTCGCCACCGAGCTGCCCGGCGGCATCGAGTCCGTACGGCTGCTCGCCGAGCACGGCGTCATCGCGGCCATCGGCCACACCGACGCCACGTACGAGCAGACCGTCGAGGCGATCGACGCCGGCGCCACCGTCGCCACGCACCTCTACAACGCGATGCCCGGCATCGGGCACCGCGCGCCCGGCCCGATCACCGCGCTCCTGGAGGACGAGCGGATCACCGTCGAGCTGATCAACGACGGCACGCACCTGCACCCGGCCGCGCTCGGACTGGCCTACCACCACGCGGGCGCCGACCGCGTCGCCCTCATCACCGACGCCATGGACGCGGCCGGCTTCGGCGACGGCCGCTACCAGCTCGGCCCGCTCGCCGTGAACGTCGAGAACGGCGTCGCCCGGCTGGTCGAGGGCAACTCCATCGCCGGCTCCACCCTCACCCTGGACACCGCTTTCCACCGTGCCGTGACCATCGACCGCATCCCCGTCGAGGACGTGGTCACGTCCATCTCCGCCAACCCGGCACGGCTCCTCGGCGTCTACGACAAGGTCGGCTCGCTGGAGCCCGGCAAGGACGCGGACCTGGTCGTCCTGGACGAGGACTTCCGGCTCAAGGGCGTCATGCGCAAGGGCGAGTGGATCGTCCGCCCCGAGGCCGCGACGCGCTGACCCGCCCGGAAGACACGTAACGAAGAGACGGCGGTTGGCCCCGGGGTCTGGGCCGACCGCCAGCTCTTTGGCATGATCGCCTGGGAAACCAGCACGGAAAGCGCGTTCCGGCAAGGAATCAGCGCGCAGCACGGACCGAACGCGAAAGGGCGGCCGCGGTGATCCTCACGGTCACGCTGAACACGGCACTCGACCTCACCTACTCCGTCCCCGCCCTCGTACCGCACTCCAGCCACCGGGTCACCGACCTCTCCGAGCGCCCCGGCGGCAAGGGCCTCAACGTCGCCCGCGTGCTCACCGCCCTCGGCCACGACACCGTCGTCACCGGCTTCGCCGGCGGCGCCACCGGGACCGTCCTGCGCGACCTGCTCGCCGCGCTCCCCCGGCAGAGCGCCACCCTCACCGACGCGCTCGTCCCCGTCTCCGGCGACACCCGCCGCACCCTCGCCGTGGCCGACGCGGCCACCGGCGACACCACCCAGTTCAACGAGGCGGGACCGCACGTCACCGCCGGAGAATGGGCCGCCTTCCTCGACGCGTACGCCGGTCTGCTGAAGACCGCCGACGCCGTCGCCCTGTGCGGCAGCCTCCCGCCCGGCATCCACGTCGGCGCGTACGGCGAACTCGTCCGGCTCGCCCGCACCGCCGGCGTCCCCGTCCTCCTGGACACCAGCGGCGAGCCGCTGCGCCGGGGCATCGCCGCCCGCCCCGACCTGATCAAGCCGAACGCCGACGAGCTCGCCCAGCTCACCGGCTCCCGCGAGCCCCTGCGCGCCACCCGCGACGCCCGTCGCCGCGGCGCCCACGGCGTCATCGCCTCACTCGGCCCGGACGGCATGCTCGCCGTCACCCCGGACGGCGTCTGGCGGGCCTCGCCGCCCGCCCCCGTCAAGGGCAACCCGACCGGAGCGGGCGACTCCGCCGTGGCCGGGCTGCTGTCCGGGCTCGTGGAGTCCCTGAGCTGGCCGGACCGGCTGCGCCGGGCGGTGGCACTGTCGACGGCGACCGTGCTGGCCCCCACCGCGGGCGACTTCGACCGCACGGCGTACGAGGAGCTGCTGCCGCGCGTCGCCATCGAGGAACACGCAGCGGGGGCGGCCTGAGCGCCGCGCCCCGCCCCGCACCGGGCCCGCCTGCCGGGTCCGGAGAAACAACAGAGGTCAGCAATGCCGCTCGTCAGCACCGGTGAACTCGTCTCCGCCGCCCAGGCCCGGGGACGCGGGATCGCCGCCTTCAACGTCATCACCCTGGAACACGCGGAGGCCATCGCCACCGGCGCCGAACGGGCCGGCGCGCCCGCCATCCTCCAGGTCTCCGAGAACGCCGTGAAGTTCCACGGCGGCCGGCTCACCGCCATAGCCGCGGCCGCCGCCGCCGTCGCCCGGACCTCCTCCGCGCCGCTCGCCCTGCACCTCGACCACGTCGAGTCCGTGGACCTGCTCCACCAGGCGCACGACGAGGGCTTCGGCTCCGTGATGTTCGACGCGTCCAAGCTCTCCTACGAGGACAACGTCCGGGCCACCGCCGAGGCCGTCGCCTGGGGCCACGAGCGCGGCATCTGGATCGAGGCCGAGCTCGGCAAGGTCGGCGGCAAGGAGGGCGAGGCCCCGCTCGACGCCCACGCCCCCGGCGTCCGCACCGACCCGGACGAGGCCGCCGCGTATGTCGCCGCGACCGGCGTGGACGCCCTCGCCGTCGCGGTCGGCTCCTCGCACGCCATGACCGAGCGCACCGCCGCCCTCGACCACGAGCTGATCGGCCGGCTCCGCGCCGCCGTCCCCGTCCCGCTCGTCCTGCACGGCTCCAGCGGCGTCCCGGACGACGAGATCCGCCAGGCCGTCGCCGCCTCCGGCATGGTCAAGATCAACGTCGGCACCGCCCTGAACACCGCGTTCACCGGCGCCGTCCGCGCCCACCTGGCCGGGAACGCCACGGGCGTCGACCCCCGCAAGTACATCGCCCCCGGCCGCGAGGCCATGGCCGCGACGGTCGCCGGGTTCCTCGCCCTGATGGGCTGAGCGGACCGGGAACGCGCCGGCCCCCCTCGCCTCCGGAGGCGAGGGGGGCCGGAAAGTCGTACGCCGTACGGTCAGCGGGTCTGGTGACCGGCCTTCAGTGACAGCTGGTCCAGATTGGCGTCGCACTGGTCGCCCTCGTTGCACGAGATCATCAGCGTGTTCTGGCCCTTGACGAGGTTGACGTAGGCGTACGTCGTCGTCCAGCCCTTCTCCAGGTCGCCCTCGGGGGCGTGCGCGAAGTTCTCCATGTTGATGGAGCGCGGGTCCTCGGAGTTGACCGTCAGCGAGGTCTTGGCGTCCTTGCCCGGTACGCCGTACGTCACGAACAGCGTGTACTCACCGGCCTCCGGCACCTCGACCGTCCAGGTCGCCGACCGGCCCACCTCGTTCAGGTTGATGTACTGCCCGTTCGCGCTCTTGGCACCCTTCACGGTGTTGTCGAGCTGCGCCGAGCCGCCCAGGTGGAGCGAGGCCGCGTCCTGCTTCGGGAGCTCCGCCGGGGCCGAGGAGGACGGGGACGACTCCGGTGTGGGGGACTCCTCGACCTGGGAGCCGGGCTCCTGCGAGGAGTTCGCCTCGGCCTTGTTGTCCTTGTCGCCGTCGCTCGTCATCAGTGCCACACCGATGCCGATCAGCACCACCGCGACCACGGCGACCGCCGCGACCAGCAGACCCTTGGTGTTCGGACCGCCCTTGCCGGAACCGCCGCGACCGCCCTGCTGCGGCACCTGCGTGGTGGCCGCGCCGCCGGGATACGTCTCGGGAGCGGCGTACTGCGGGTTCGGCCGGCCGTAGGCGCCGTTCTGCTGGCCGTACTGCCCGTTCGGCTGGCCCTGGGGCGCCTGGGGCGGGTAGCCGTACGCCTGCTGCCCGTACTGCCGCTCACCGACGGTCCGCACCTGGTTGTACGAGGTCCGGGGCACACCGGGCTGGGCGGCGGGACCCGGGTAGCCGTAGCCACCCTGCCCCGGGGGCTGCGCACCGGCCGCCTGCCCGTCCTCGTAGAGGTAGCCGAACGGATCGTCGTCCTCGGGTGTGCTCGCGCCGTTGTTCCCGGCCATCCCTGGGTCACTCCTCACCATGTCGCCAGCCGTCGCCGAATATCGCCAGCCCTCGCCGACCGGCCGAGCCTACCTCGAATGGCCGATGTCAAGAATTGACAAGGACCTCGGCGGGAACCCGGGCGGGGACGCGCGGAAGAACGTCAGCCTGCCCTGCGGTGAACCTTCGACCGCGACCGCTTCTCCACGTACATCCGCTGGTCGGCGGAGCGCAGCACCTCTTCGGCGGTCATCCCGCAGGCCGCCCAGCCGATGCCGAAACTCGCCCCCACACGCACCGCGCGCCCGTCGACCCGAATGGGCGGAATGATCGCATTTCGCAGGCGAACCGCCAGGTCAGCGGCGTCCGCCGCACCCAGGCCGTCCGCGAGGACGACGAATTCGTCACCCCCGAGCCGGGCGACGGTGTCCCCGTCCCGGACACAGGTGGTCAGCCGCCTGGCCACCTCGATGAGCACCACGTCGCCCGTGTGGTGCCCGAAGCGGTCGTTGATCGACTTGAAGCCGTCCAGGTCGCAGAAGAGGACCGCGAGCCCCTTCGCCCCGTCGTCCTTCGATGTGTCCGGCGCCACCGCGTGCACATGGTGGTCGAACGGGTGCGCACCCGGGCCGGTGACCGGGTAGTGCCCCCGCGTCTCGTCCACGTCCCCGTACGCCGCGTCCAACGCCTCGACGTCGGTCGTCGCCGCCGCGTCCGGGCGGGCGCACAGCCGGGCGCCGAGCCGGGTCCGCAGCTCCGCGCTGTTGGGCAGCCCGGTGAGCGCGTCGTGCGAGGCCCGGTGGGCGAGGTTCAGCTCATGGCGCTTGCGCTCCTCGATGTCCTCCACGTGCGTCAGCAGGAAGCGCGGCCCGTCCGCCGTATCCGCGACGACCGAGTTGCGCAGCGACACCCACAGGTACGAACCGTCCCGCCGCCCCAGGCGCAGCTCGGCCCGGCCGCCCTCGGCGGAGGTACGGAGCAGGGTGCCGATGTCCTCGGGGTGGACCAGGTCGGCGAAGGAGTAGCGGCGCAGCACCGACGCGGGGCGGCCCAGCAGCCGGCACAGCGCGTCGTTCGTCCGCAGCAGCCGCCCCTGCTGGTCGCCGCCCAGCTCGGCGATCGCCATCCCGCTGGGGGCGTACTCGAATGCCTGGCGGAAGGATTCCTCACTGGCCCGGAGCGCCTGTTGCTCGCGCTCCAGCCGGACCAGGGCCCGCTGCATGTTGGCCCGGAGCCGGGCGTTGCTGATCGCGATGGCGGACTGCGACGCGTACATATGGAGCGCCTCGCGTCCCCAGGCGCCCGGGCGGCGTCCGTTGCGCGGCCGGTCGACGGATATGACGCCCAGGAGGTCCGAGCCGCCGCCGGAGGCGTACATCGGGGCGTACAGCCGGTCCTGCGGGTGCCACTCGTCCTCGAAGCGGGGCTCGGGGCCCTCCGTGTGCCACTGCGGCACGTCGTCGTCGAGGAGGACCCAGCCCTCGGTGTGCGGTATGAAGCGCAGCCCGTCCCACGCCTCGCCCATGAGGAGCCGGCGCTCCCAGGAGGCGCGGGAGCCGACCCGGCCGGTGATCAGGGCCTCGGCGGCGTGGTTCCCGGCGAGGGCGGCGACGACGAGGTCGCCGTCGGGGCGGACGAGGTTGACGCAGGCAAGCTCGTAGCCGAGATTGGCGACGATCCCGTCGGCCACGGTCTGCAGTGTGTCGGCCAGGCTTCGCGCCGTGTTGAGATCGGCGACGGCCTGGTGCAGCTGCCGCATCGTCGCGAGACGGACGTAGGGCTCCGACTCGGCGTCCATCGCTCGCACTCCCCGAGACCTCGACAGCACTCCAGAATTCATATCGACGTACATGACGTACTTACTGCAGTGTCACGGCCACTGAATCACAGCGAGCTGTGCACTCGGTACACAGGGTCAGCAAATATTGCAGTCTGTGACTCAAGTCACAAACGAGCGGGAAGAGGTCGGGGCAGGTCAGAGGGGTGGCGGAACCCGGCGGTCCTAGGACCCGGCTGGTCCCCTGGCCCGATGCGGGGACCCCGGACGCGCGGCTAGCGTTCCCGGTGTGTTGCAGACGAAACCCCCCACCCCGCGTACCGAGCCCGTCCCCCATGCTGAGGGGGTGAGCAACGAAGAGTTCCGTGCCGCCCTGTCCCGGCTGGCGGCCGGCGTGGTGCTGGTCACCGCCCAGGAGCCGCCGCTCGACGAGAGCGGACGCGGCGAGGACGTCGGCATGACCGCGACCGCCTTCATGTCCGTGTCCCTGGACCCGCCGCTGGTCATGGTCAGCCTGCGCAACGACTCCCGGATGGACGACCTGCTCGCGGAGCAGCCGCTGTGGGCGGTGTCCGTGCTGGCGGAGAGCCAGCGGCACATCGCGGGCCGGTTCGCGATGAAGGGCCGGATCAGCGACCGGCTGCTCTTCGAGGACATCCCGTACGTACGCGGCGAGGTCACCGGTGCCCCGCTGGCCGGCGGCGCGCTCGCGACGCTGGAGTGCCGCACGGAGCAGCGGGTGGTCGCGGGCGACCACACCCTGGTGATCGGCCGGGTGCTGGCGGCGCGGGTGCCGAGCGGGGACGGCGGGCCGCTGACGTACTTCCGGGGCAGGTACCGGCAGCTGGGGTGAGGACCACGCGGCCGGAAGCCACCGCCGCGTCCTGGACCGCGCTACCAGTCCCGTCCCGAGCGGCCCCTCTTCGTATCGCCGCGCTGCTTCTTCTCGCGCAGCCGGCGTTCGTTGATCCCGCGGGGGACCTTCTTCTTCACGCGCGGCCTGGGCGGCGGGGCGGACGCCTCCGCCAGGAGCGCCGCGAGGCGTACGGCGGCCGTCTCGCGGTTGCGCCACTGCGAACGGTGCTCGGAGGCGCGTACCGCGATCACGCCACCGGTCAGCCGGCCCGCCAGCCTCTCCAGCGCGCGTTCCTTCCACACCTCGGGCAGCGCCTCGGTGGCCGCGAGGTCGAAGCGCAGTTCGACCTGGGAGTCGCTGGTGTTGACGTGCTGGCCGCCGGGCCCGGAGGACCGCGAGAAACGCCACATCAGCTCGGCCTCCGGCAGGGAGACCGAACCTCGGATGACATAGGGCCCGGACATGACACCCATGTTCCCCGCCCCACCAGCAGTTCGTCACCTCTTTTTGCGCGTCCCGGCACCCTTCGGCAAAGAAAGTAAAGGCGCGCGGAACCTCGCGGTCCCCTGTCGGCGTTATGACCTGTGACGGTAGCTTCGTGACCGCGAAGCCCGCACCGACAGATGAAAGGGACTTCCCATGGCAGTAAGCCTGTCCAAGGGCGGCAACGTCTCCCTCACCAAGGAGGCCCCCGGCCTCACCGCCGTCACGGTCGGCCTCGGCTGGGACGTCCGTACCACCACCGGCACCGACTTCGACCTCGACGCCTCGGCGATCGCGGTTAACACGGGCGGCAAGGTCTACTCCGACGGCCACTTCGTCTTCTTCAACAACAAGGCGACCCCGGACCAGACCATCGTGCACACCGGTGACAACGTCACGGGCGCGGGCGAGGGCGACGACGAGCAGATCAACGTCAACCTGGCGGGCCTGCCGGCCGACGTCGACAAGATCGTCTTCCCGGTCTCCATCTACGACGCCGAGACCCGCAGCCAGAACTTCGGCCAGGTGCGCAACGCGTACATCCGCATCCTCAACCAGGCTGGCGGCGCCGAGATCGCCCGCTACGACCTGAGCGAGGACGCCGCCACCGAGACCGCCATGGTCTTCGGTGAGCTGTACCGCAACGGCGCCGACTGGAAGTTCCGTGCCGTGGGCCAGGGCTACGCCTCCGGCCTGCGCGGCATCGCCCAGGACTTCGGCGTCAGCCTCTGACGCCCGGCAAGCCCGTACGGGAGCCCCCGGCCGAACGTCCTGCGGCCGGGGGCTCCCGTGTGTCCGGACACCCGGTCACGACCGGTCGAAGGCCGCCGGATAACGGACATGACAGTGCCTCAGTCGGACAAGAACTGGTCAAGGAAATGTGAGGCAATTGTTGGTGCACCGTCAATAACGCTCAATCGATGGCAGGCTCCCCGCTCGTAACCCCCCACGGAACGAGCAACGGAGCTTGTATGACCCCCCACATCACCACCCGTCGCACCGCAGCCCTGGCCGCCGTGGCCGCGATGGTCGTCGTCGGCATGCAGACCGGTGCGGCGAACGCCCGCCCGAGCGCCCCCGGCGACACCCCCTCCGTCTCCACCGCCCCGGCCTTCAGCAGCGCCTCGGCCCGCACCGCCGCCATCGAGTCCGCCCAGTCCGACGCCTCCTCCACCGCCTCCGCGCTCGGACTGGGCGCCAAGGAGAAGCTGATCGCCCGGGATGTGATCAAGGACGCCGACGGCACCGTCCACACCCGCTACGAGCGCACCTACGCCGGGCTGCCCGTCCTCGGCGGCGACCTCGTCACCCACACCGGCGCCGGCGGCACGCTCAAGAGCGTCACCAAGGCCACCACCGCCCGCATATCCGTGCCGTCCACCACGCCCGGGATCAAGACCGCGGCGAGCGCCCGCAAGGTGATCTGGGCCGGTGGCGGCACCCCCGTCCTCGCCCTGGAATCCGTGAGGACCGGCGTCCAGAAGGACGGCAGCACCCCCAGCCGCAAGCGCGTCATCACCGACGCCACCACCGGCAAGGTCCTCCAGAGCTACGAGGAGATCGAGACCGCCGGCGTCGGCAACAGCCAGTACAGCGGCAAGGTCGACCTCACCACCACCGCGTCCGGCTCCGGCTTCGAGCTGACCGACGGCGCCCGCGGCGGCCACAAGACGTACGACCTGGGCCAGGGCACCAGCGGCACCGGCGACCTCGTCACGGACGACGACGACACCTGGGGCGACGGCACCGGCGACGACCGCCAGACCGCCGCCGTCGACGCCCACTACGGCGCCGCGCAGACCTGGGACTTCTACAAGTCCGCCTTCGGCCGCGACGGCATCGCGGGCGACGGCAAGGCCGCGTACTCCCGCGTCCACTACGGCGACGCGTACGTCAACGCCTTCTGGGACGACAGCTGCTTCTGCATGACGTACGGCGACGGCGCCGACAACAAGAGCGCCCTCACCGCGCTCGACGTCGCCGGCCACGAGATGAGCCACGGCCTCACCTCTTCCACCGCCAACCTGAACTACTCCGGCGAGTCCGGCGGGCTCAACGAGGCCACCAGCGACATCCTCGGCACCTCCGTCGAGTTCTCCGCCGACAACGCGACCGACGTCGGCGACTACCTCATCGGCGAGAAGATCGACATCAACGGCGACGGCAGCCCGCTGCGCTACATGGACCAGCCCAGCAAGGACGGCGGCTCGGCCGACTACTGGGACAGCGGTGTCGGCGGCCTCGACGTCCACTACTCCTCCGGCGTCGCCAACCACTTCTTCTACCTGCTGTCCGAGGGCAGCGGCGCGAAGACCGTCAACGGCGTCGACTACGACTCCCCCACCGCCGACGGCTCCACCGTCACCGGCATCGGCCGGGACAAGGCCGTCCAGATCTGGTACAAGGCCCTGTCCGCGTACATGACCTCCACCACCGACTACGCGGACGCCCGCACCGCCACCGAGAAGGCGGCGACCGACCTCTACGGCGCCGACAGCGCCGAGCTCAAGGCCGTCGACGCGGCCTGGAGCGGCGTCAACGTGAAGTAACCCGCACGCGGGAGCGACAGCAGAAGCGGGAGCCGGTCAGCCGTCCGCGGCGGGCCGGCTCCCGCCGTACAGCCACGCCTTCCACAGGTCCGACAGATCCTGGCCCGTCTCCTCCTCCACATACGCCGTGAAGTCCGCCGTCGAGACGTTGCGGTGCCGGTACTTCTTCGTCCACCCCCGCAGCAGCGCGAAGAACTCCTCGTCGTCGTCCACCGCCTCGCGGATCTTGTGGATGACCATCGCCCCGCGGCCGTACACCGGGTCGTCCGAGATGGCCGCGGCGGACGGCGGATCGGCGGGCGGGAAGGCCCAGTTGGCCTTGTCCTCGTACGCCTCCTCGAACGACTCCTCCGCCGGGGTGTCGTTCTTCTCCTCCTCCCACAGCCACTCCGCGTACGTCGCCAGGCCCTCGTTCAGCCACATGTCGCGCCAGCTCTCCGGCGTGACCGAGTCGCCGAACCACTGGTGCGCCATCTCGTGGACGAGCAGCCCGACGCCAGGCGGGCCGGGGAAGAACGGCCGGGTCTGCGTCTCCAGCGCGTACCCCGCGTCGTCCTCGCGGTCCACGATCGCGCCCGTCGCGGAGAACGGATACGGACCGAAGTGCTCCGCCTCCCACGCCACGACCTCCGGGACCCGGCCGACCGTCCGCGCGCTCGCCTTCGCCACCTCCGGGTCCACGGCCGTGAACACCGTGACGCCGCCGGCCATCGTGGACGTCTTCGTCTCGAACCGCCCGACGGCCAGCGTCGCGAGATAGCTCGCCATCGGCTCGGCGGTGTGCCAGCGGAAGGTGGTGCGGTCCTTCTCCGTGACCGGCGGACCCGCCATCACCCCGTTGGAGACCGCCGTGAGCCCCTTCGGGACGGTGACCGTCAGGTCGTACGCGGCCTTGTCGCTCGGGTGGTGGTTCCCCGGGAACCAGGCCATCGAACCGGTCGGCTCACCGAGGGCCAGCGCCCCGTCTTCGGTCGGCAGCCAGCCCTCCTCGGACTCGTCCGCGTCGGTGATCGTCTTCGGCGATCCGGAGTAGCGCACGACGGCACGGAACGTCTCGCCCTTCCGCAGCCGGTCCTCGACCTCCGCGTCCGTACGGAGCGTCAGCTCGTTCCCCGCCCGGTTCACGGCGGCCGGACGCCCCTCCACGGTCGCCGATTCCACGGTCAGCCCGGCCAGGTCCAGATTGAACGAACTGAGATCCTGCGTGGCCCGCGCGGTGATCTCGGCCGTCCCGCGCAGGGTCTGCTCATCCGGGTCCACGTCGAGCGTGAGGGCGTAGTGCGTGACGTCGTAGCCGCCGTTGCCCAGCTTCGGGAAGTACGGATCACGCACCCCGGACGCGCCCGGCTTCCCCTCGACCCCGCCGGAGCAGGCGGGCGCGAGGAGGGCGAGGGCGAGCAGGGGGAGGGCGGCACGGGCCGCCCTGCGGCGTGCCGGGGTTCGATGATCCACACGGATGATCCTATGTGCGGAATGTCGCAATCCGGAGGTGCTGCGCCGGGCTCACAACACCGCGATCACCGTCCGGCTCGCGTTCGTACTACTTGGCGAGCGCGGCGACGCCGGCCTGCGCGAACTTCTCGTCCAGGTCGCCGCTGGGGGCGCCCGCGACGCCGATGCCCGCCACCGGGGCGCCCTTGACCTGCACGGGGGCGCCGCCCGCGAGGAACAGCGTGCCAGGGATGTCCTTCAGGTTCGGGGCCTGGGCGAGCCGCTTGGCCAGCTCGGAGGTCGGGGCGTTCCACGACACGGCGGTGTACGCCTTCTTCTCGGCCGACTCGTACGCCTGCGGGCCCGAGCCGTCGCCGCGCAGGGTCAGGATCGTGTTGCCGTTGCGGTCGACCACCGAGACCGCGACGCGCTGGTTCTCCTTCTTCGCCGCGTCCAGGGCGGCCTTCGCGGCCTTCGTCGCGGCGTCGAGCGTCAGGTGCGTCGACTGCTGGAGGTTGCGGTGCGCGGTGTCGGCCTTGACGGCGGTCGCGGGGGCGGCCGCCGGGGTGGACGCGTTCGCGGACATCGCGCCGAACGTGCCGGCCCCGAGGGCAGCGGCGGCGACGGCACCGGTCAGGACACGGGTACGCAGCGACATCTTCTTCATCAGGGGCTCCTCAGCGGGGACGGAAGCGGGTGGTTCCCGCGTCCTGTCATCCATCGTCGGCCCGCGACCGCCCCCGGACGGTCGTCGTACCGGCTCGACCCGGCGCCCGGGACGGCTGACGTCCCCATCGGCCGATCGGTTGATGCGGGGACGGCCTTTCGGGGTCACGATGGAATGTCCACGCAGGTCAGCGGGGGTCCCTTCGGGGCCGGAGATCGGAGTACGAGGTGGCTCAGGGGTACGAGGACGGGCTCCGGCCCGTGCCGGAGCGGGGCGCCGACGACGGCGACACCCGCTCCCTCGCCCTCCTCATGCACGCCGCGTTCTTCCTGCTCCTCGGCGCCTCGCTCGCCCGGTTCCTGCTCCGGCACCCCGGTGAGGCCCGCACCCCCTGGCTCATCGGCCTGTCCGTCGCCCTGGCCGCGCTCTACGTCATCGGGCCGGTGCTCGGCTCGCGCCCCACCGCCCGCAGCCTCGTCTGGCTCGGCGGGCTCGTCGTGGTGTGGATGGTGGTGGTCGTCCTCGCGCCCAGCTTCGCCTGGTGCGCGGTGCCGCTCTTCTACACCGGGCTGCGCATTCTGCCGCCCCGCGCCGCTTACGCCCTCGTCGCCCTGCTCACCCTGTTCGTCGTCGCCGCCCAACTCCGCCTCGCGCACGGCTTCGACCCCAACCTCGTACTCGCCCCGCCCGCAGTCGCCGCCGTCGCCACCGCCGTGTTCGTCCACATGCGGCGCCAGGCCGCACGGCAGGGCCGGCTCATCGACGACCTGCTCCGCACCCGCCGCGAACTCGCCGCCACCGAGCGCCGCGAAGGCACCCTCGCCGAACGCCAGCGGCTGTCCATGGAGATCCACGACACCCTCGCCCAGGGCCTGTCCAGCCAGCAGATGCTCCTCCAGGCCGCCGACCGCACCTGGGACACCGACCCGGCCGCCGCCCGACGCCACATCCGTACCGCCGGAGGCATCGCCGAACGCAACCTCGCCGAGGCCCGCCGCTTCGTCCACGACCTGGCCCCCGCCGACCTGGCCGAGGGCGGCGGCCTCGACGCGGCCCTGCGCGCACTCGCCGCCCGCGAAACCGCCCAGGCGCAGGGCAGGCTCACCGTCCGCTGCCACATCGAGGGCGCCCCGCACACCGTCCTGCCCGACCGCACCCAGTCCGCCCTGCTGCGGATCGCCCAGGGCGCCCTGGCCAACGTCACCGAACACGCGGGCGCCACCGAGGCCGCCCTCACGCTCACGCACCTGGACGACCGCACCGTCCTCGACATCGCCGACAACGGCCACGGCTTCACGCCCACCGCCGCCGGAAGCCAGGGCGGGGTGCGCGGCCACGGGCTGCCCGCCATGCGCGCCCGGCTCCACCAGCTCGGCGGCACCCTCACCATCGAATCGGCCCCCGGCGAAGGCACCGTCGTCACCGCCACCGTCCCCGCCGCCCCCGCTCTCCAGGACCCCCCACCCCAGGACTCCGCATGACCGCCGACCGCATCCGCATCCTGCTCTGCGACGACCACGCCGTCGTACGCGCCGGGCTCCTCGCCCTCCTCGGCAGCGAACCCGACATCGAGGTCATCGGCGAGGCGGGCAGCGGCGAGGAAGCCGTCGCGCTGGCCGCCCGGCTCACCCCCGACGTCGTCCTGATGGACCTCCAGCTCGGCACCGGCATCGACGGCGTCGAGGCGACCCGCCGCATCGCGGCCGGCCCCGGCACCCATGTCCTCGTCCTCACCACGTACGACACCGACGCCGACATCACGCGCGCCATCGAGGCCGGCGCCACCGGCTACCTGCTCAAGGCCGAACGCCCCGAGGAGCTGTTCGCCGCCATCCGCTCCGCCGCCCAGGGCCGCACCACGCTCTCGCCGCCCGTCGCCAGCCGCGTGATGGCCCGCATGCGCGCGCCCCGCCCCACCCTCACCGACCGCGAACGCGACATCCTCGGCCAGCTCTCCCGGGGTCTCGGCAACCGCGAGATCGCCCGCGCCCTGTTCATCAGCGAGGCCACGGTCAAGACGCACCTCGGCCGCATCTACGACAAGCTCGGCGTGGACACCCGCGCGGGCGCCGTCGCCGTCGCCAAGGAGCAGCGGCTGCTCCCGTAACAGGCGACACGCCGGGCATGACACCATCGAACCGTGCTCGACATCGGCTACTCCCTCTCCCGCCGCTTCCCCGACCCCCCGCAGACCGACTACCGCCGCGCGGACGTCCACGCGCTGCGGCACGACCTGTTCTCCGGGGACGTCTACCTCGCGGACACCAAGGAGGACCGCGAAGTATCCACAGCCTGGGGATGGGTGCCGGTGCTCGACTTCGCCTGGGCGCTGTGCGACATCGTGGAACGCATCGACCAGGACCCGCGCGGCAACCGCTCGCACCGCCGCCAGCAGGCCGAACTGGACTTCACCGAGTCCACCGACCGCATGCTCTTCGAGCGCCGCTTCGGCTGGGTCGACATCGAGGCCGACTGGATGGACCCCGAGGAACCGCCGCTCACCTTCAGCCACTCCCTCCTGCGCCGCGAAGCCCGCGACTTCCTGCACGACCTGATCGCCGACCTGGCCGACATGCACGAGGGCCTGGCCGACAACCCGGCCGTCTGGGATCTCCAGGCCCGCTTCCCCCGCCTCTGACCCGGTCCGGCCGCCCCCTCACGCCTCCACCCGCACCCCGATCTGCGCCGCGAACGCCGGCGCCAGCTCCATCAGCTGGACCGGGCTGATCACCGCACCCGCCAGCCGCTCCACCCCCCGCGCGATGTCCAGCTCCGCGACCGCCCGCAGATCCACCGCCTCCATCCGCGCCGCGCTGAAGTCCGCCCGCCTCAGCACACAGTCCCGGAACTCCACCCGGGTCAGCCGCGCACCCCCGAAGTCCGGTTCCGCCAGCACACAGCCCTCGAAGACGACGTCCGTCAGCCGGGCCTCCCGCAGATTCAGGTAATCGATCTTCCCGCCCCGCACGAGCACCCGCTCCAGCACCGCCGCGTGCAACTGCGTCCCGCCCAGCCGCGCGTCCACCACCTCCACGTCCCGCAGCGACGCCTCCGCGAGATCGGTGCCCACCCCCCGCACCCCCGTCAGCACCGAATCGACGAACCGCGCCCGCGCCAGCCCCGCCCGGTCCAGGGCGCAGCCCTCCAGCGCGCAGTCCATGAACCGCGCACCCCGCCCCGACGCGTCCGCCAGATCCACCGACGCCCCGAACCGCAGCCCGTCGTAATCCCCGTCCGGTTCGAGCCCGCCCGCCACGAACTCCACCAGTGGCGGCAACCGCACCTCCGGCCGCCGCGCCGCCTTCACACCACCGCTCCGACCACCACCGCGCACCATGCCCCCCATCGTGACGCACGCCACTGACAACGCCCCGCCCACGCTTGACCTCAACTCCGCTTGAGGTCACAGGCTGGGGACCCCAGAACCCACACCACTCCGGGGGACTCCGCCATGCACGCCGTACGCCTCCACGCCTTCGGCCCCGCCGAAAACCTCACCTACGAACGCGTCGACACCCCCCGGCCCGGCCCCGGCCTGGTCCGCATCGCCGTCCGCGCCGCCGGCGTCCACCTCCTCGACACCACACTGCGCCAAGGCCTCCCAGGCCCCTTCCCCACGCCCGCCCCGCTGCCCACCGTCCCCGGCCGCGAAGTCGCCGGCACCGTCGACGCGCTCGGCGAGGGCACCGACCCGGCCTGGCTCGGCCGCGACGTCGTGGCCCACCTCGGCAACGTCCCCGGCGGCTACGCCGAGTGCGTCGTCAGCGACACCGACCGGCTCCACCTCGTACCCGAAGGACTCGGCCACGCGGAAGCCGTCGCCATGGTCGGCACCGGCCGCACCGTCCTCGGCATCCTCGGCTTCACCCCGCTCGGCCCCGACTCCCTCGTCCTCGTCACCGCCGCAGCCGGAGGCATCGGCACCCTGATCGTCCAGTACGCCAAAAACGCCGGAGCCACCGTCATCGGCCTCGCCGGAGGCGCCGCCAAGACCGCCCGCGTCCGGGACAACGGCGCCGACCTCGCCGTCGACTACACCCGCCCCGACTGGCCCGACCACGTCCGCACCCACCTGGACGCCCTCGGCCGCCGCGCCACCGTCGTCTACGACTCCGTCGGCTCCACGACCGCCCGCGCCGCCGTCGACCTCCTCGGCAAGGGCGGGCAGCACGTCATCTACGGCCGGTCCGGCAACGGACACCCCTACTCCCCCACCGACGACGAACTCGAAGCACGCGGCATCACCTCCGAGAACGTCCTCGGCCCCGGCCTGTTCCGCAAGGGCGGCGGACCGCGCGCGCTCGAGACCCGCGCCCTCGCCGAGGCCGCCGCCGGCCGCCTGCGCCCCGCGATCCAGAGCTACCCGCTCGCCCGCGCCGCCGACGCCCACCGCGACCTGGAGACCCGGGGCACCATCGGCAAGGTGGTCCTCATCCCCTGACGACGGGCCCCGCCCGCCTCACGCCCCGCCCAGCTCCGCCAGCGCCCCGTCGGTCAGCCGGTACACCGTCCACTCGTCCTGCGGACGCGCGCCCAGCGACTCGTAGAACGCGATCGACGGGGCGTTCCAGTTCAGCACCGACCACTCCAGGCGCTCGTAACCCCGCTCCACACAGATCCGCGCCAGCTCCGTCAGCAGCGCCTTCCCGTGACCGCCGCCGCGCCGCTCCGGGCGTACGTACAGGTCCTCCAGGTAGATCCCGTGCACCCCGCGCCACGTCGAGAAGTTCAGGAACCAGAGCGCGAAGCCGACGACCTCGCCCTCCTCGTCCGACTCCGCGATATGCGCGAAGGCGGCGGGCCGCTCCCCGAACAGCGCCTCCCGCAACTGCTCCTCCGTCGCACGCACCTCGTGCAACGCCTTCTCGTAATCGGCCAGCTCACACACCATGGCGTGGAGGGCGGGAACATCGGCGGGAGTAGCGGTACGAATCATGGGGGCAGCGTAAACAGCGCCCCGCCGACGGCTACCCCCGGCCCAGCACCACGCGTGCGATCTCCGCCTGCTCCGGCGCCAGCCGCCGCGCCCCGCCCGCCACCGACCAGCGGGCGTTCTGGAGCACCCGGCCCAGCGTCCACGCCACCGCCCGCCCCCGGTCGAGCCCCAGCACCCCGGTCAGCACGTCGAACCGCGACCCCACCGCGTCCGCGTCGAACCGGTTCGCCAGCGCGGGCAGCAGCTCGAACCCCGCGTCCCCCACCAAGGGCTTCGGATCGATGGCCACCCACCCGGCCCCGCCCTCCGCCGCCAGCACGTTCCCGTAGTGCAGATCCCAGTGCAGCAACCGGTCCCCCGGCTCCTCCGCCACCTCACGCACCGCCGCCGCACAGTCCCGCACGAGCCCCCGCTCCTCCTCGTCCGCCAGCGCCGCCACCACGTCCGGCGCGGCGGCCAGCATCCGGGCAGCCGCCTCCCCGAGCCCCCGCAGCCCGTGCCCGGCCCCGGCTCCACGACCCGCCCCCGGCCGCACCGCCGTCAGCTCCGCCAGCAGTCCGGCGATCACCCGGACCGCCCGGTCCGCGTCCGGCTCGCCCTCCAGCGAGCGGCTTCCGTCCAGCCGCTCCAGGAGCATCGCCCCGGTCACCGGATCGTGCTCCAGCAACCGGACCGCCCCGGCCCCCGCCGCCCCCCACAGCCGCAGCGCGACCGGCTCCCCCGCCGTCTCCGCGTCCACCGGCTGCAGCTTCAGCACCGCCCGCCGTCCGTCCCGCACCCGCACCACCGGCAGGACCAGCGCGCACACCCCGTGCATCGCCGCACCGTCCCGGCGCAGCCCCCACCGCTCCAGGAACTCCGCCGCCATCCCCGGCAGCGCGGCCACGAACGCCCGGCCCGCCTCCCCGTTGTATGCGGACTGAGTGGCGATGAGCGCATCCGGAATGTCGATCACACCCCCGATCGTAGGAGCGTGCGTCAATCGGGCATGCCCTCCGGCCACCCAGCCCGGCCCCACGCCGCACCTGCCTCGTGGCTCCGCGTCCTCCGCTCCTGGATCCGCAGCGCCCCCGGCACCTACCTCTGGCTGACCGCCCTCTTCGTCACGACGGTGATCGTCCACCAGATGTCACCGGCCTTCGAGGAGGAGTTCCTCCGCCGGCGCTCCACCAACATCCACGAGCTGTCCCGCCACCCCGTCCGCGTCCTCATCGCCAGCGCCTTCTGGATCGACAGCGGACAGTGGCTCCCCTACGCCGCCCTCTACACCGTCTTCCACGCCCCCGCCGAACGCCGCCTCGGCACCCCGCGCTGGCTCGCCGTCGCCGCCACCGCCCACGTCCTCGCCACCCTCGTCAGCGAGGGCATCCTCGCCTGGGCCATCCGCCGCGGCCACGCCCCGCCCTCCGCGGCCGACACCCTCGACGTGGGCGTCAGCTACGCCCTGGCCGGCGTGGTCGCGGTCCTCACCTACTACGTGCCCCGGCCCTGGCGCCCCGTGTACCTCTTCGCGGTCCTGGTGATCTACGCGGTCCCCCTGATCACCCGCCCCACCTTCACGGACATCGGCCACCTGGCAGCGGCACTGATCGGCCTGGGGTGCTATCCGCTGACGCGGCGCGGGGGCACGAGAGAACGCGAGACATGAAAAAACCAGGCCGGGGAAGACCGGCCTGGCGATGGAGCCCCCTGTCGGATTCGAACCGACGACCTACGCATTACAAGTGCGTTGCTCTGGCCAGCTGAGCTAAGGAGGCGTGTCGGAGCAGTCTAACCAACCCGGCACCCGGCACAGTGCAGAAATTTCACAGCCATGGAACTACTGACAGATTCGAAACCGCCAGGTAGCGTCCTTGCAGGTTCACTCCGATGGACCAGACCACTCCCTTACAACGGATCGTCCGGCACGTTCCTGCCGGTGGAGGAGAAGCATCAGCATGGCCAGTGTCACGTTCGACAAGGCGTCCCGCGTCTACCCCGGCTCCACGAAGCCCGCGGTGGACCAGCTCGAGATCGACATCGCGGACGGTGAGTTCCTCGTCCTCGTCGGTCCCTCCGGTTGCGGCAAGTCCACCTCGCTCCGCATGCTCGCGGGTCTCGAGGACGTCAACGGCGGTGCCATCCGCATCGGTGACCGCGACGTCACGCACCTGCCGCCGAAGGACCGGGACATCGCCATGGTGTTCCAGAACTACGCGCTGTACCCGCACATGACCGTCGCGGACAACATGGGCTTCGCGCTCAAGATCGCCGGTGTCAACAAGACCGACATCCGGGCGAAGGTCGAAGAGGCCGCCAAGATGCTGGACCTCACCGACTACCTGGACCGCAAGCCGAAGGCGCTCTCCGGTGGTCAGCGCCAGCGTGTCGCGATGGGCCGCGCGATCGTGCGTGAGCCGCAGGTCTTCCTCATGGACGAGCCGCTGTCGAACCTCGACGCCAAGCTCCGTGTCTCCACCCGTACGCAGATCGCCTCGCTCCAGCGCCGCCTGGGCATCACGACCGTGTACGTCACGCACGACCAGGTCGAGGCCCTCACCATGGGCGACCGCGTCGCGGTCCTCAAGGACGGTCTGCTCCAGCAGGTCGACTCGCCGCGCAACATGTACGACCGCCCGGCGAACCTCTTCGTGGCCGGCTTCATCGGCTCCCCGGCGATGAACCTGGTCGAGGTCCCGATCACCGACGGCGGCGTGAAGTTCGGCAACAGCGTCGTCCCGGTCTCCCGCGAGGCGCTGACCGCCGCCGCGAACCGCGGCGACACCACCGTCACGGTCGGCATCCGCCCCGAGCACTTCGACATCGTCGAGCACGGCGGCGCCGCCGCCAAGACGCTCACCAAGGACTCCGCGGCGGCCCCGGCCGGCCTGGCCGTCTCGGTCAACGTGGTCGAGGAGCTCGGCGCCGACGGCTTCGTCTACGGTGCCGCCGAGGTCGGTGGCGAGCACAAGGACCTGGTCGTCCGCGTCGGCGGCCGCGCCGTCCCGGAGAAGGGCACCAAGCTGCACGTCGTGCCCCGCCCGGACGAGCTGCACGTCTTCGCCACGTCGACCGGTGAGCGCCTCACCGACTGACGTCGCCCACGCTGTACGGTGGCCCCGCACGATCTTCGTGCGGGGCCACCGCGCGTCTCGGGCAGGGTTCGAAGCGGCTGAGGCGTTTGAAGCGACGGAGGCGAATTCCCCGTCAGAACGGTCATTTCGCTCCCGTTCGTCAACACGCGATTCGAAAAGCACACTCGAACCGTCCCCCGCGAGGGTGACGTAATGTCGCCACGCCATCACCGGCCGCTACGCTCGCTGCGTGACCCACACCGTGCGCCGTATCGGCCGAACCCTCGCTTTCGTACTGCCCGTCGTCATGGTCCTGTCCGGGACCCTCGCGGTCACCGCCGTGCCGTGGGCAGCCAGCAACTCCGACTCGCAGCTCCTCGCCGCGTCGGCTCGTAGCGTCCCCGACGCCAAGGGTGCCGAGGCCGCCGTCAAGCCGCGTGCCCCGCAGGACATCCTGCGCGACCGGCTCCTCCAGGAGCTCCGCGCCAAGGACCCGGGTGTCGCGCTGACGCACCTCCAGCGCGCCGTCGAGGGACGCCCGTCGCTCGCCAAGCACTGCATGTCCATCGCGAAGACCCTGGGCAAGGCCGCCGTCGACAAGTACGGCCCGACGCGCGCGCACCGCTTCTCGCGCCCCGTCTGCGACACCTCGTTCGCCTCGGGCGTCGCCCAGTTCAGCTGACCGACGCACCCCTCCCCGCTGCCGGGCACGGCTTATCGTGCCTGGCATGCATACGTTTCCGACGCAGGCCGTGATCCTGGCGGGTGGCCAGGGGTCACGGCTGCGCCCGTATACCGATGACCGCCCCAAGCCGATGGTCGAGATCCCGGGTACCGGGACGCCGATCATCGGCCATCAGCTTTCCTGGCTGGCCGCCGAGGGCGTGACCGACGCCGTGGTGTCCTGCGGGCATCTGGCCGAGGTGCTCCAGGAGTGGCTGGCCGATGCGGTGCTGCCGCTGCGCGTGACGACGGTGGTGGAGTCCGAGCCGCTGGGACGCGGCGGCGGCCTGAAGTACGCGGCGGCGCGGCTGCCCGAGCCGGACGAGCCGTGGTACGCGACCAACGGGGACATCTGGACGCGGTTCTCGCTGCGCGAGATGGCGGCGTTCCACGCGGAGCGCGACGCGACGGCGACGCTGGCGCTGGCGCGGCCCCGGATTCCGTGGGGCGCGGTGGAGACGGACGCGTTCGGGCACATCACCGACTTCATCGAGGCGCCGCCGTCGCCGTATCTGATCAATGCGGGGGTGTACGTGTTCTCTCCCGCGTTCACGGGAATGCTGCCGGACCTGGGCGACCACGAGCGGACGACGTTCCCCCGGCTGGCCCGCGAACGCCGGCTGGCCGGCTATCCGCTGCCGCACGGGGCGTACTGGCGGGCGATCGACACCGCGAAGGACCTGACGGAGGCCGCCAAGGAGCTGGACGAGCGGTAGGGCGTACGGGAACGGGGCGGGCCCGGAGGACATCCTCCGGGCCCGC